>JASGGM010000019.1:0-18894 GCA_047605045.1 Acinetobacter sp.
GGCGTGTGTGATTATCTTGCTGATAGATGCAATGTTGACGTTGAACATGAATGACGGATAAATTTAAAAACTGTTTTTGCAGGTTGCGCTGAATGGCTTAAGATCGTCCAATGATGAGATGGTGCGCCGCTTGTTATCAACCGCCATTCGGCGAATAATGCCTATGCAATTCTAATTTATGAAAGGAAGGTCAGCAGGTGCGTATGCTGTTGCGATTTAAATCGGTTATGATTTAAATTGAAGTACTGATTATATGATCCTTCAACAAAAACATCCCCCACATGCATTCTAAACAATAGAGGTGATTGCAATGTATTATTCTTTATTTGCAATTGCATTTGGCTCAATTCTAGGAGGATGGTTGCGATGGTGGGTCGGTCTAAAACTCAATAGTATTTATCCTGCTATTCCACTCGGCACAGTGGCCGTAAATTTAGTAGGTGGGTTTATTATTGGTTTTGCGATTGCATTTTTTGCCCAAAGCCAGCTCAGTTCAAACTATAAATTATTTGTGATTACTGGTTTTTGTGGTGGATTAACCACATTCTCGACGTTCTCGGCGGAAATCGTGGCGTTGCTACAGACAGGACGTTTCTCCACAGCTGTTTTAGCGATTACGATTCACGTCGTGGGCGCATTGCTGTGTACCATTGTAGGAATGGCGACATTTCATTACGTTACTGGACATTAGAAATCAAACCAATGGTTTGTTCTTATTTATCGTGACGACGACATCATTCCGAACGTCACGATAAAATAGATCAGCGCATCTTATTTTGCTTGTAATGCTTCACCTTCAAACACTACGCCATCCCAACCATGTTGTATAAACTGGCGAATATTTTGATGGTCTGTCCCTTCTGGTGTCGCTAAAACGGCTGCATAGTGCTCGGCAAACAAACTGAGTGTTTCTGCTGGCGTTAAGCCTTCGATTTTGGCAAAGGATAGCACTTTTGCACTGCCTTGATTTTCTGTGGCTGCATTCGATTGCGCACCATTTTTAAATGCAGTCGGTGTATGGGAAAAACGGGCTTCGATATGAGCCAGAACATCAGAAAATTGAGCAGTACCAGCGTGTAATCGTTGCAATAAATCTTGAGTCATAATGGAACATCCTGAAAATAATAAAAATATCTCAGGTAATTTTATGCTAAACAGAATGAGACATGAAGGGATTTAAGGCCAATGCCATGTTAAATATAGATAATTAAAGTGAAAATGTGGATAACTTTGAGTTTATACACAGATGCTTCTGTGTATAAAAAAGAAGCCTAAGTGGAGGAGAATGCTTAGGCTTCTGAATAATTTGATTTTAAGTACAGCATATTAAAAATAGATTAAGTGAATGTATTTGATTGTTTTTGTATGTAAGTTTATGAAATATCAAATTAAATAGAAATTGGCATAAAAAAACGATCCCAAAGGATCGTTTAGTTCACCACAAACCGTGTGATTTAGGCTTGACCTTCAGCAGTCGTCACAGCTTCTTCTTGAGCGCGTTGAAGATTCGCTTCAAATTCTGCATCAAAGTTGATTGGCGTAAGCAACAATTGTGGGAAACTGCCTTTTGTAACAAGGTCATTCACTGCTTCACGCAAGAATGGGAACAAAATGTTCGGGCAGTAAGCGCCAAGAATATATGGAAGGCGTTCATCATCGACACCATCAATCAAGAAAATACCAGATTGGGTAACATCAACAATAAATGCGGTTTCGCCTGCATTGTTTGCCTGTACAACCACTTTCAAAGACACTTCAAAATGTGTCGGGTCAATTTTTTCAGCAGCAGAAGATAAGTTAATATTCAGTTCAGGTTGCCATTCTTTGGTAAATACTTGTGGCCCTGGTACTTCAAAAGAAACATCTTTGGTATAAATACGTTCTAATGCAAGTTGAACTTGTTGTTCTTCGCTCATTTTAGCGTCCTTCAATATCGTGAGTTTGATTAAAAGTTAAGAAAGTAATTTATCGAGTTCGCCTTCACGTTCTAAAGCGTAAAGTTGGTCGAACCCCCCAATAAATTGATCGTTGATAAAAATTTGTGGAACAGTGCGGTGATTGGTGCGTTGCATCAATTCCACACGAACCTCTGGGCTTTCATTAGAAAGATTAATTTCTTTGTATTCCACACCCTTACGTTGTAAAAGTTGTTTTGCACGGATGCAATATGGGCATACAGTTGTTGAATAGATGATGACATCAGCCATGTTCAATCTCCTGACTGTTATTTTTTCGCTTTAATCAGTGGTAGACCTTGTGCTTTCCAATTGGAAATTCCACCGTCCAAACGGTAGCTGTCACTATGTCCGACTTGTTGTAATGCATTACCCGCGACTTGACCTAAATTGCAGATAAACACAAGTGGTCTTTCAGAAGTTTTTAATTCTTCGACATGACTACTGAGCTGGCTATAAGGAATATTACGGCTACCACTGATGTGACCTTCGCGGAAATCTTTCGCATCACGTAAATCAATGAGAATCGCATTTTTAACTTTCACTAAAATGCCGAGGGATTGTGGTGAGATCTTACGTCCGCTCCGTTGTCCTTCAAAAACAAAAAAAAGTACGATCAGAACAGCCAAAAGACCAAACAAAAATGGGTGATTTCCCATAAATTCGAACCATTGTTCCACAATTCACCTTATAACCATCAAAAATTGAGCTAGAGTATAGCCTATATTAATAGTGATCAAAAACCTTGCTTCAAGGGGCAGAGGCAACAAAATTAATTTTTTTGTTGCGCTTCCTGAATTTCATCACATAAACGTAAAAAACTTTCCAGACGACGGGGGAGAATTTCACCCGCTTGCGCTGCTTGTTGGAGTGCGCAATTTTTTTCATTTTTATGGGTACAATTTCTAAATTGGCAATGTCCCAGTAAATTTGCAATTTCAGGAAAACCAGCTTCTACTGCATTAAGGTCTAAATGCCATAAACCAAATTCACGAATGCCAGGGGAATCAATTAAGGCACCATTTTCACCAAAAGCGACTAAGCGGGTCGATGTGGTGGTATGTTGCCCAAGGGCGGAATTCTCTGAAATAATATTGGTCTTTTGTTCAGCATGCGGCACGATGGCATTAATTAATGAGCTTTTTCCAACGCCAGATTGTCCGACAAAGGCAACTGTTTCTTCATCTAGGCGTTGTCTAAATGGTGTTAAATCGGCGGTTGCACAGGTTTGCATGATTTCATAGCCGAGTGCCTGATATTCATCTAATAACTGCAAAATCGGATCTTGTTCGACAATTAAGTCAGATTTATTCAGTACCAACAAGGCAGGAATATCGGCGTTATGACATGCCACCAAATAGCGATCAATCAGCATCGGTGCAGGTTCAGGCAACGGTGCGAATACAATTACAATTAAACTGACATTGGCCGCAACAGGTTTGACCTTATGATACCGATCTGGTCGGGTCAGTAAAGATTGTCTTGGATGAATGGCGGTGATAATTCCTAAGCCTGTATTGGGGTCGGCTTGCCATTTCACACGGTCTCCCGTGACCAAAAGTTCTAAATTGGTTCGTGTATGGCAACGCCAAACGCTACCCAGTTCGATGGGCTTCCAAAAAGACTCAGGTTCTCCCTCCACCCGTGTTGGTGGTTGAGGCTGCTGTGCGGGTACAGACAATGCCCGAACTTCAAGTTGTCGGCCGTAATGTTGCACCACTAAGCCTTCCAAGTCCTGAGATGTATCAATATCTTCTTGGCGTGATTTGTGCTGTTTTTCAATCCGTCGTTGCTGTTGCTCAGTTAGACGACGTTTACGAATGAGCGCCATTCATATCCTAAAAACCTAAATCTAAGACTGGCAAAAATAGCATGAAGGGCGTTGGATTTACAGCGCATTGCCAAGAAATTTGCTAATATGCGTGTTTTAAATTGATAAGAATTGATTACATGGCCAGTACACCTGATACGCGTTTAATCTGGATTGACCTTGAAATGACGGGGTTGGATACAGACAACGATTTAATTATTGAAATTGCAACGATAGTCACAGATGACAATTTGAATATTTTGGCAGAAGGTCCTGTTTTGGCTGTACATCAAAATGACCAAATTTTAAATGCGATGGACGAATGGAATACCAAACAGCATGGTCAGTCAGGGTTAGTCAATCGTGTACGTCGTAGTCAGTTAAGTGTACGGGATGTTGAATTACAAACCCTGGAATTTTTGAAGAAATGGGTGAACCCGAAAGCATCACCGATGTGTGGTAATTCAATTTGTCAGGATCGTCGTTTCATGCACCGCTTAATGCCAGAATTAGAGCAATTCTTTCATTATCGTAATCTGGATGTATCGACGGTAAAAGAGCTGGCAAAACGTTGGCGCCCAGAAATTATGAGCGGTTTGAAAAAAGATGCATCGCATTTGGCTCTGGATGATATTCGGGATTCCATTCGGGAATTGAAATATTACCGTGAATATTTTTTCATTACGCATGATGAGTAATTTGATCGTGCGCATGCTCGTAAGTTTAAAATGACCTTAACTTGGGTCATTTTTTATGTCCAATCATTCAGTAAGCATTGTAGACAGGGGATGAAATGAGGTATTGTGAATAAAATATGTTCGGTTTTTGAACATTATCTTTGTTTTGCATTTTTATAGTGCGGATATTCGACAAATGGGCATTAATAACACGATTTTGATTTGGCATGCTATTTGCTGCAAGTTCGTTATTATCCCTTGGAGAAATGATTGGCAAGAACAGTGATTAATATTGATATCCCATACCGTTATGAGTGGTTATTGATTTAGGTTGTTTTTAATTATAAATGGAGGTGTATCTTCCTATTCTCTATATTTTAATCCGTACGTTTTTCTATTTTTCTTAAACCACACCTGCAAGAGGTGATAATCACATTATTTATAACTCAATTTATTTTAAATCCAGTAATTCAGTCATTCAGCAATAGGGTCATTAGGTTGATTTGACAGACCATCCACCGAGAATTATTCAAATATTGGAGTCTTGTTATGTTAGCGATTAAAAAACCGATTATTTTAGAGGATGTTGAATATCAAGAGAGTATTCATCAGGCTTTGGATAAAGAATGGAGTTGGCTCAATCCCAACTGTGCCGATATTGAACGACCTGCCAATTATTATGAAAGTTCATTGGAAAATTGGCATTGTTTTGATGCTTTAAATGGTGATATTGAATGTGATGTAGTAGTCATTGGTGGTGGCTTGCTGGGCGCGTCTACAGCATTGCACCTGTCTGAATTGGGCATTGATACGGTACTGGTCGAGAAAAATCGTATTGGTAGTGGTGCATCTGGACGCAATGGCGGGCAACTAACCCCCGGCTTGGCACGCTGGGAAGCGGCAGAAATGCTCGATCATATGAGTGTTGCCGATGCAAAGAAATTGTGGCGTTTTACGGCAAATGAAGCGATGGAGTTAATTGATGAAATTATTGATCAATATGATTTAGCTTTGGATCGAAAGTCAGGACATATTACCACAGCAGTACACGAAGGGCATTTAATTGCATTAACACAGGGTGCAGATGCACGTAAATTTTTAGGTGAAGATCACACCAAAATTATTGGAAGACATGAGGTACATAACTATGTGAACAGTGAAGCGTATTATGGTGGTTTGATTGATCATTTAGGCGGTCAAATTCATCCCTTAGCACTGACACGTGGTTTAATTTATGGCTTCAATCAAAAAGGTGGTCGAGTTTTTGAGCAGACAGAAGTTATAGAATTAAAAACACAGGCAGATGGTGTTTATGTTCAAACTGCTCAAGGTTTAATTAAGGCTAAAAAAAGTGTGGTGTTAGCCGTCCATCACGCATCATTTAAATTATTGGAGTCGCATAATCATACGACTATTCCTCTGTTTACCTATGTCGCCACCACTGCACCATTGGATGTGGATTTAAAAGAAATTTTACCATCTGATTATGCAGTTTATGATACCCAGTTTGCGCTTGATTTTTATCGTGGTGTATCTAAAAACCGATTATTATTTGGTGGTGAGGGGACTGGAACATGCTGGCAACCGCATAAAGCCTATGATTATTTATTGGGACGAATTCATCGGGTTTTCCCGCAGTTAACATCGGTGGATTTAGATTTTGTGTGGAGTGGTGAAACCGACCTGACCTATAATGGCGCAACAGATTGCCGTAAGTTTGGCGATCGATGTCCGATTTATGCTGTTCAGGGTTGGAGTGGGCATGGTGTGGCACAAACAGTTCGTATTGGTAAAGCCATTGCGCATGATTTTATTGGTATTTCTCACGATTATGAAATGCTCACTAAAATTCCGCATAAGGATATTTTGTTTGGTCGCGAACTGGCCCCTTTTGCGATTCCGCTGGCAAAAAGTGCATATGAAATTAATGCTTTTTTTAATCCTGCAAAATTAATTTCTTTTTAATCTGATGCTACACAGACCGACCTATTCTTATACATTGTTTCCATAAGCTTGGGACGGTTTGAATAGGTCTTTGATTTGTCATGTGCGAAATTGGTATAAAAAGACGTTACAAAAATCAAGAAACAAGACTATATTCAAGTTAGAGAAGATCTTAAACTTTTAAGCATCTCTTAATCAATTAAAAAAGAGTTGAACAATGCAAAGTAAAAATCCAATTTTGACACGTGTAGAAACCTACGCTGATGTCCAGACACCGATGACGATTCAAGGTGCAATTCAAAAGTCAGTCCTGCTTACTACTGTAGCTGCAGTCGTGGGTATTGCATTATTTTTCTATTGTGCGTTACAAGCCAATCTGAGCATTGCATATGCTGCAACTGTAGTAGGTATGATTGGTAGTTTAGTCTTAGCCATGATTACGGTCTTCAAACCGAATACTGCCCGTAGTTTGGCAATTCCTTATGCTTTATTTGAAGGTGCATTTTTAGGGGGTGTTTCATTCATTTTTCAAATGAAATATCCTGGCGCACCTTTACAGGCACTTCTGGCGACTTTTGTGACCAGCTTTGTGTTGTTTGGGCTATATAAATTTCAAATTATTCGAGCCACTGAAAAGTTTAAAGCGGTTGTATTATCGGCAACGCTGGCTTTGGCGGTTGTGTTTTTAGTGCAATTGGCGATGCGTTTGATTTTTTCATCGAGCATTCCTTATATCTTTGAAAGCAACTGGTTAGGACTGGGTTTTGCAGCATTTGTTGCTGTAATAGCGTCTTTGAATCTAATTCTCGACTTTGATTTAGTCGAAAGTGCAGCAGCACAGCGTGCACCAAAAACGTTTGAATGGACATGTGCCATTTCATTGTTGGCGACATTGGTGTGGATGTATATTTCATTCCTGCGTTTGATTGGCTTGGTTCGCGATTAATTCGAATACAATCAGACCGACAAAAATCGTTTCAAGTGATTGAAGCGATTTTTTTATGGCAAATTGGCTTAAAATTGCAAAATAGGCGCATTATGCAATTTATTCTGGACCCAAGAATTGGCATTATGCTGTAAACATCTTTGATGAGAGAATATTCATGGCACAAGGACTATTGGCAGGTAAACGCTTTTTAGTTGCGGGTATCGCAAGCAAATTATCCATCGCATTTGGTATTGCACAAGCATTGCATCGTGAAGGTGCTGAATTGGCATTTACTTATCCAAATGAAAAATTGAAAAAACGTGTGGATGATTTTGCTGAACAGTTTGGTTCAACATTGGTTTTTCCATGCGATGTCGCAGTTGATGCGGAAATTGACAATGCCTTTGCTGAATTGGCAAAACACTGGGACGGTCTGGATGGTGTGATTCATTCAATTGGCTTTGCGCCAGCGCATACCTTAGATGGTGACTTTACCGATGTCACGGATCGTGATGGTTTTAAAGTGGCACATGACATCAGTGCATATAGCTTTATTGCGATGGCTCGTGCAGCTAAACCTTTATTACAAGTTCGTCAGGGTTGTTTATTGACGCTTACCTATCAGGGTGCAGAGCGTGTTATGCCGAACTATAATGTTATGGGGATGGCAAAAGCATCATTGGAAGCAGGCGTACGTTATCTGGCTTCGAGCTTGGGTGCAGAGGGTATTCGTGTCAATGCGATTTCAGCAGGCCCAATTCGTACTTTGGCTGCTTCAGGTATTAAATCCTTCCGAAAAATGTTGGATGCCAACGAAAAGATTTCTCCATTAAAACGTAATGTGACCATTGAAGAAGTGGGTAATGCGGCGTTGTTCCTGTGTTCGCCGTGGGCTTCAGGTATTACGGGTGAAATTATGTATGTTGATGCAGGGTTTAATACTGTCGGTATGAGTCCTGCAATTATGGACGATGAATAAATCAGCCATTTGCTTTATAAAAAAGCCGTCTTAGACGGCTTTTTGCATATTTAGGGATTATTTTACGGATTCATTGGGTAATTGTTGAATCGGTGAGCCGCCTAAAGCCTGTAATAAGGTGACATAAGCATTGTATTGGTTTTGTCTGGTTTGTACGAGATTTAAACGGGCATTACGCGTAGTCGCTTGCTGATCCAGTAAGTTTTTTAAGGGTACCGCGCCGTATTGATAGCGAACTTGAATTAAACGCTCTGCCTTTTCAGAAAGCTCTACATTTTGGCGTTGTAGCTCAACTTGTTTGCTCAACTCCGTTCGAGACGATAGAGCATTTTCCACATCGGCAAACGCCTGATATAAAGTCTGTCGATACTCAATAATCGCTTTTTCATAGTCTAAATTGCTGATGGCGATGTTCTTTTTCATGTCGTTGTATTGAAGGAAGGGCAATTGCAAACTTGCACCTAAGGTTGCCACAGGGTTTTTAAGTAATTCAGACAATGCCGTACTACTTGTTCCTAAATTTCCAGTTAAAGTGATTGAAGGATAATAACTGGCTTTGGTGGCATCCTTGGTGGCCAACGCTTTGTGTAAACGTAATTCCGCTGCTTTTAAATCTGGACGACGGGAAAGAATATCAGCAGGTAAACCCGCCGCAATATTGGGTAAAGCGGCATTGGGTAACTTTTGCGGCTCTTGTAAATTGAGTTGTTGAACAGGAAGATGCAGCAAAACGGCCAAAGCTGTTCGTGTTTCTACAAGGTTTTGTTCAGTTTGACTTAAATTGGCTTTTTGACTCTGAACGGATTGTTCTGCTTGTGCCAATTCAATCCCCGAAACGGCACCAGCACGATATTGTGACTGCACCAGCGTTAACAGTTTCTGGGATATCTCCAGACTTTGCTGTGCTGTTGTCAGGCTTTCATGTAAATACGCCAGCTGCCAATACAGTTTTGCTGTTGTGCCAATCAGTGTTTGAGCTGTTGCTTGTAAATCTTGCTCGGAGGCTTGTGCTTCCCATTTAGCAGCTTCTGTTTGTCGTGCTAATTTTCCAAATAAGTCCAATTCATAACTCAATCCAGCACTCAAAGAAATTGGATTAGCGCTGTCTTGTCCTGAATTTAAATCGAAACGGTGGCCTGTTGAAACATTCGAGGAGGTGCGTAAACCTTGCTGGTTGGCGGTTAATCCCGCTTGTAAACGTGCCTGTTGTAAGGTTATTCCTGCAACTGCAAGATCTGTATTTTTAGCAAGCACTCGATCAATCAATTGGTTCAGTTGAGCATCATTGAATAATGTCCACCAGCGATCAGCCAGTGCTTCGTTATAAAGTCTTTGAGCGGTATTGGTATCATATTGGAATTGTTGTGGTACATTCACACTAGGGGCTTTATACGGCGTTTTTACAATAGCGGAGCAGCCCGAAAGTGTGGAGATTACCAATAGCACAGACGCGGATAGTAATGAAGGCGTCGATAATAAATTTTTGTGTATCATAAATATTGTCCTTATTCTCTGGCCAAAGCCGCAACAGGATCGAGTTTTGCCGCATTTTTCGCAGGTAAAAATCCGAAAATAACGCCAATCAGTGTCGAACATACAAAGGCAGCAATAATCGATGTGGTCGAATATGAAACGCTAAAATTGCCACCTGCGACTTTATTAATGAGTTGTCCAAGTCCTAACGATAATAAAACACCCAAGACGCCGCCAATTAAACAAACTAAAATGGCTTCAATTAAGAACTGCTGTAAAATATCACTTTGCCGAGCACCGACAGCCATGCGAACCCCAATCTCTTGTGTTCGTTCAGTCACAGAGACCAACATAATATTCATGACACCAATACCACCAACAATTAATGAAATCACAGCAATTGCTGAAACCAGTAGTGTCATGGTGCTGGTGGTTTTTTCAATGGTTTGACGAATGCTGTCACTGTTCATGGTGAAAACATCCTGTGCGCCATGGCGTAAAGTTAATAGATTCACAATGGCATTTTCAGCTGCGCTGGTTGAGTATTGGTCATTGATCCGCACAATAATATTTCTAACATTGGATTGCCCCAACATGCGACTCATCACAGTGGTATAAGGCATATACACATTTAAAGTTTCATCTGACCCCGTACTGCTGGTTTGCGGTTCAACCACACCAATAATTCGTGCAGGAACACTACCAAGCAATACCACCTGACCAATCGGGCTACGACCATCATTAAAAAATTGTTTGAGTGTATTGGTATCAATCACGACATCTTGACTACGGTCACGTACACTTCTTTGGTCGAAGGTTTGACCTTCTTTAAACGTTAAACCTTTCACATCAAAATAATCGGTGCTGACACCATTGATTGTGGCACTTGCTTCATTTTGTGCAAATCGGATAGTTTTGGATGAACTGACCATTGGACTCACGGCACTTACATAAGGTTGTGTCGCAAGTGCATCGGCATCGGCTGGGACAAGCGTTTTAAAACTGGCAGTTTTGGAGGTATCACCAAAGCCACGGCCTTGAAAAACGGTAATGGTGTTTGTGCCTAAATTGCTAATATTTTTCAATATTTGTTGTTGTGATCCCTTGCCTAAAGCAACCACAGTGACCACGGCGGCAATGCCGATAATAATACCGAGCATGGTCAGGAATGTTCTCATTCGATGGGCATTCATGGCCAACAATGCCATACGAAATGCTTCACTCAGCCGATCTAAAGTCGAGCGCCATGCTGAAACTGTTTTTGCGGTTTTCTGCCGATTTTTTAAGACAGGAGCAGCATCGGGGTCTTCTTCAATATTTGTTTTTGCTGAGGGTGGTGTATTGATACGATCATCAATAATTTCACCATCGCTGATTTCAATAATGCGTGTCGCATTTTGAGCAACTTGCATATCATGTGTAACTAAAATGATGGTATGTCCAGCAGCATTTAATTCACGCAAAATACGCATGACTTCAATACCACTTTGCGAGTCTAATGCCCCTGTAGGTTCATCAGCCAGAATCACATCACCGCCATTCATCAGTGCCCGGGCAATCGATACACGTTGTTGCTGTCCACCAGATAACTGGCTAGGCCGATTTTGTGTTTTACTTCCTAACCCAAGTTCTGTGAGTAAGGCAGTGGCACGCTGTTGTCGCTGTTCAGAGGGTATACCTGCATAAACTGCAGGGACTTCAACATTTCCTTCAGCTGTTAAGTCGCCCAATAAATGATAACGTTGGAAAATAAAGCCAAAATATTCTCGTCGTAACTGTGCCAGCTGATCAGGTTCAAGTTTTCCTGTCTCTTTACCACTGACTTTGTAGCTACCATGCGTAGGTCGATCCAGACACCCCAATATGTTCATTAAGGTGGACTTACCTGAACCAGATTGGCCGACAATGGCCACCAACTCTCCAGCATAAATGGTGAGATTTATGCCTTTTAAAATTTGTACAGTACTATCGCCAGCAGGAAATTCTCTCACCAAATTACTGACTTCAAGCAAAGGTTGCTTTGTCATGCTTATATTCCCATTGGTGGACCATTACGGCGTCTACTGTTGGCGGATGCTGCCGAAGTATCACTACTGTCAGCAATAACGACCCGATCACCTTCTTTGAGACCCGCAAGCACTTGTGCATTTACACGGTTATTAATGCCAATTAAGATTTGTTTCGCATGTGCTGAACCATCAGGCTGTAATACACGGATCACACTTAATGTTGCTTTACCTTGCTGAATCAGGTTTCTTTGTTCTGTGGTTAAGTTGAGTTTTTCCAGATTAGGTGCATTGTTTGATTGAGCGCTTGTATGTGTCGGTTGCCTAGCAGCAGACGGTGATTTTGATGTGGATGTACTTGTATTGGATTTTGTGCTTAAAGCAGTAGAAGGGACAAGTAAGGCATTTTGTGCTGAGTTCAGAACAATATAGACCTGAGCCGTCATATCAATACGTAATTTGCCATCATCATTTGGCACATCAAATAGAGCATTATAATAAATTGCCGTACTGGTTGATGAGCTACTTGAAGAACTGCTTGAGCTTGAATCACTGGAAATAGAATCTGGCGCAGGTTCAATCTGACGGAGTGTTGCATAACGTTTACGATCATCACCTAATGTTGTGAAGTAAACTTTCTGGCCTTCCTCAATTTTCATAATGTCCGCTTCACTGACTTGTGCTTTGATGGTCATATTTTGCAATTTTGCAATTTTGACAATGGTTGGCGCACTTTGGTTGGCATTTACAGTCTGGCCTTCTTCGGTCACGATAGCAACGACCGTTCCATCCATTGGCGCAGAGATTTGCGTATAACCAATATTGGTTTGAGCTGTCGATTTCGTCAGTTTTGCCGATTCAATTTGCGCATCAATCGCTTTGATCTGTGCTTGTGCTGTTTTAAAGGTAGCTTCTGCCGATTCAAGATCTGCTTTCGCGGTGGCATCCTGAGCAAACATTTGTTGCTGACGGCGATAATTCAATTGAGCTTCATTTAATAACGCCATTTGTTGTAAGCGCTGTGCTTCAAGATTTTTAATATTTGCATCGGCTGTTTTTAAATTATTTTCCTGAGTAACAGAATCAATTTGTGCAATCAGTTGCCCCTGTTTTACTGGGTCGCCTAATTTGACATACATTTTCTTGACCTGACCTGATACCTGAGCACCAACACTGACCAGTTTGGTTGCATCAAGTGTACCTGTGGCAAGTACTGTACTTTCGAGATCACCTCGTGTAACTGTTTCTGTAATATATTGAGGCATTGCTGATTTTGGCTTAAAAAAATACCAAGCCAGTAAGGCGACAAGCGTAATAAGAATGAGGCTGACAGCGAGTTTGACAGGTTTGATTTTTATAGACATAGGAAAGGAAAAATATAATTGTGCGAACAGAATATTAATTATAGAAGTGAATTAAGGATAAATCATGAATTATTTTTTCATAATTCTATTGATGTATTTGGATTATTTGGCTGAAAAAGTGGTTTTGAACACAATTCTGCAATTGCCTGAACACATAATTGTACAGAATTTTCATCGGAGATCCCTTTTATGGCAGCATCAATGCGAAGCAAAAGCTTTGGCCAGCCGAGGAATTGTACAGGGGTAAACCTGCGAACAGCTTGTTGATAATATTGAACTTTTGTTTTCCATATTCCCAACTGTAACGCGCTTTGTGGATGCTCGTAAATTTGCATGAGTAAACGCATTTCTTTACCAATGGCCCATAATATCAAGGTCATGGCTTCGCCAGTTGCAACCAGATACTGAAGAATTTTAATAGATTGTGCAAGATCTCCTTTTAATAGACTATCGCTTAAGTCGAAGGTGCTATATCGGGACAGATCTTGTAGACATTCATGTAGTTGTTCAATACCAATGTTTCTGAGCTCAGGAAAGGTATCGCTGACACGGACTAAACTATTTTTCGCGGCCAATAGATTATGTTCATGATGATCCAACAGCCATTGCCATGCCTCTTGTTGCAGTGAAATGCCAATCTGTTCAGCTTCAAGCGTTAATATTCTTTGTCGATCCTGTGCATATGCTGCTTGTAAGGAAACCAAGACACCATTGGCTTCAATCACTTGAAAGAAATTGGATTTAAGACTTTGACTATCTTGCTTGGGCATTACAATGAGCAACAAGTTTTGTTCATTATTTTGCAAATATGCTTTCAGTAATTTTAATCCAGCAGCATCGGGTTTGATATTGCCATGTGCTTCAATTGCCAATTGTTGCGAAAATAATGACAAACTGTTTAATGCATGAAAAACATTTTTCCAGTCATTGGCGTTTTGAATATCGTAACGTTGTCGTTCAATGCCTGCATTTTGCCAATGCTTTCGTAAAGCATCGAGAAGGTTTTGTTCTAATAACGGTTCTTGACCATGTATCACCCATGCACCTTGCGCATCGGTGACACGTTTCATTGCCTGTAGATAATCAATTTTCATGCAAACTTACTGTGATTTTTGAACAGGTTGCAGAACTTGAGAATTTGTGTTTTGAATCAATGGTAAACGATTGGTTGAAATTTGACGTGCCATTTGTTGCGCAACATCATCAATCAAAATACCAATTAAATAATCTTCTTCGTTGTCATCGACGTTCACCGTTGCAACATTATATTGATAGTTTTTCACGCCGTTGATGGTACGAGGTTCAGTTATAGCTACACCACGACTATCTTCAATCTGGAATGTGACGTTAAGGTGTAGGATGACTTCAGCCACACGACCACTTAATTTTTGACGACGATAATTGTAGTCCAAGACATGTAATGTATAGGCATCGGCCGCATTATCAAACTTGACACCATAGCCTGAAAGGTAAATTTTTAACTTGCTTTCAAGGGTGTTGGACTGCGAAACAGTAATATTATTGCTGTCTTTGAGCTGAGCCGCATTGGAAGGCAAACTTAATTTCATGTGTTGATACACAATCGGTGCAGAACCAGAGTTCAGTCCTTTGAGATGAAAGCCACAGCCTGTCATGCCAGCACTGAGTCCAAGCGTTAAAAGAATGGTTGCGATACGGCTAAACTGCATTTTATTTTCCTTCAGTAGACGACTTATGCCACCTGAGTTGTGGTTCATCCCCCTGTAATTTATAAAAATAATTACAGAGGGTGAGGTGGGTTTAAACCACGAGGTTAACCAATTTGTTTGGCACAACAATTTCTTTTTTTGTTGGACCAGTCAAAAATTGCTGAACTTCTGGCAATGCTTTGGCAAGTGCCAAGACATCTTCTTTCGAGATGTTCACAGCAACGTCTAATTTACCACGAAGTTTACCATTAACTTGTACAACAATAGTTTGTGTATTACGTGTCAACGCCGATTCATCTACAGTTGGAAATGCTGCTGTGGTTAAATCAATCGCAAATTGAGCAAGCAATGTTTGACTTAAATGTGGTGCAAAAGGAGAAAGCAAAATTAATAAAGTAATGATGGCTTCACGAACAACAGCAACATCATTATCAGATTGCACATCAAACTTACTAATGGTATTCAATAATTCCATTTGTGCTGCAATCGCTGTATTAAATGCATGACGACGCTCAAGATCATCACCGACTTTGGCAATTGTCTCATGTACTTTACGGCGAACATCTTGTGCATCTTTAGATAAATTTGCGACATCGATGTTGGTCGTGGTATTGCCTTTTTCAAGGAACCCTGTTGTTAAACGCCAGACACGTTTTAGGAAACGGTTTGAACCTTCTACACCCGCATCAGACCATTCAAGTGATTGATCAGGCGGTGCGGCAAACATCATAAATACACGTGCAGTATCCGCCCCAAATTGATCAATAATGGCTTGTGGATCCACACCATTATTTTTCGATTTTGACATCTTTTCCTGACCGCCAATAATGACAGGTTCGCCATCTTGTTTTGATTTTGCAGAAATGATGCGACCTTTGTCATCACGCTCAAGCTCGATATCGGCAGGATTAAACCATGTTTTCTTACCTGAAACATCTTCACGATAGAAGGTATCTGCCAATACCATACCTTGGGTTAACAGATTGGCAAACGGTTCATTGCCTTGCACAACGCCTTCATCACGCATGAGTTTATGGAAGAAACGAGCGTACAATAAATGCAAGATGGCATGTTCCACACCACCAATATATTGATTCACGGGTAACCAAGTTTGTGCCGCTTCAGGTTTTACCATACCCCCTGTAAAATCAGGAGAAGCATAACGTGCGTAATACCAAGATGATTCTACAAAAGTATCCAGTGTATCGGTTTCACGACGGGCATCGCCACCACAGCTAGGGCACTTGGTTTCATAGAACTCAGGCATTTTATTGAGTGGATTGCCTGAACCATCGGGAACGACATCTGTTGGTAAAACTACAGGCAATTGATCTTCTGGGACAGTGACTTGGCCACATTTTTCACAGTTGATCATTGGAATTGGGCAGCCCCAGTAACGTTGGCGAGATACACCCCAGTCACGAAGACGGAATTGTACTTTTTTATTCGCCAAGTGTTGTGGTTCTAATTGGGCAATGAAGGCATCAAACGCTTGCTGGAAGGTTAAACCATCAAATTTACCTGAATTCACCAATACGCCAGCTTTACTGCCATACCATTCTTGCCATGTTGTTACATCAAATTCAGCGTCATTCTCACCTTTGGCATCTATCACTTGTTTGATGCTTAAGCCAAATTTATTGGCAAATTCAAAGTCGCGTTCATCGTGCGCAGGTACGGCCATAACTGCACCTGAACCATAAGACATCAATACATAGTTGGCAATCCATACAGGCACATGTTCGCCAGTGACAGGATGTTGAACAAATAAACCAGTTGCAATGCCTTTTTTCTCGGCAGTTGCAAGGTCAGCTTCAGCGACTGAACCCTGACGACATTCTTCAATAAAGTCGTTTAATGCAGGATTCAATTCAGCCGCTTTTTTTGCCATTGGGTGTTCAGCAGCAATCGCAACATAGGTCACACCCATTAAGGTGTCTGGACGTGTGGTATACACCATCAGTCCATCGGCATAAACATTGGTATCGGCGGATGGGAATGTGATTTCCATTCCTTCTGATCGGCCAATCCAGTTGCGTTGCATGGTCAATACTTGTTGTGGCCAACCATCTTTTAATGTATCTAAATCGTCCAGTAATTCTTGCGCATAATCGGTGATGCGGAAGTAATACATAGGAATGTCGCGTTTCTCGACCAATGCGCCTGAACGCCAGCCACGACCATTTTCGACTTGCTCATTGGCTAATACGGTTTGATCGACAGGATCCCAGTTGACTGTAGACAGTTTGCGATAAATTAAGCCTTTTTTATACAGCTGAACAAATAACCATTGTTCCCAATGGTAATATTCTGGTGTGCAGGTTGCAAATTCACGATCCCAGTCAATGGCTAGACCTAATTTTTTCAGCTGATCACGCATGTACGCAATATTTTCAAAGGTCCACTTTGCAGGTGCAACATTGTGTGCAATCGCTGCATTTTCGGCAGGAAGACCAAACGCATCCCATCCCATGGGTTGTAAAACACTTTCACCTTTTAAGCGATGAAAACGGCTAATTACATCACCAATGGTATAGTTACGCACATGACCCATATGTAGTTTGCCACTTGGGTAGGGGAACATCGACAGGATATAACGATGTTTGCCTTCTACGGTATCGGCAACTTTAAATGCTTTGCGATGTTCCCAATCTTGTTGAACTTGAGGTTCAATCGCACTGGCTTGATATTCTGGGTCAATGTGAGATGTAGTCATAAACGTAAAAAAACAGTATGAAAATGGTTTGCGCTAAAGCATAGCTGAAATGCAGTTAAAAGTGAATTTTGCAGAGAAAAATCTGCTGATTTGAACGGAAATAAATTGATTTTGTGATTAATCTTAAAAACTGATAATTAATTGCTAAAAAATGCACAGACACCTTGACAATTTAGCTTGAAACAACAAAAATGCAAGGCTCATTTATCTGATCACCCTTCGGATAATTGATGACGTTGTAACAGGCATATGCTCTAGCCGAGCCGATGTGTCAGCCAGAAGGTATGTTTATCCCAGCATATTTTTATTTTTAAGCACGCTTTTTTACAGCCTGCACTGCTGTAGTGTTTGATTTTTTAACCTGTTACAAAGCGAATGCGTTAGTTTTGTGCTATAACAGCATAGTTGTATCAAATCAAAGTTATGGATGTCTCCCATCGCATAACAAATAAAGACTAGGGTGAATCAAGTTGGAACTTTTATCAGGTGGTGAAATGCTCGTTCGTGCCCTTGCGGATGAGGGTGTTGAACATGTCTTTGGTTATCCTGGTGGCGCAGTTTTACATATATATGACGCGCTATTCAAACAAGACCGAATTCAGCATTATTTAGTACGCCACGAACAAGCCGCAGGACATATGGCAGATGCCTATTCTCGTGTAACTGGGAAAACAGGTGTTGTACTTGTTACTTCTGGTCCTGGCGCAACCAATACGGTCACTGCAATTGCCACAGCTTATATGGATTCAATTCCAATGGTTGTGTTGTCTGGTCAGGTGGCTTCTCATCTTATTGGTGAAGATGCTTTCCAAGAAACAGACATGGTGGGTGTGTCCCGTCCAATTGTGAAACACAGTTTTCAGGTTCGTCACGCAAGCGAAATTCCTGCCATCATTAAGAAAGCATTTTACATTGCTGCTTCTGGACGTCCTGGCCCTGTTGTGGTTGATATTCCAAAAGATGCAACCAATCCGACCGATAAATTTGCTTACGAATTTCCTGAAAAAGTGAAAATGCGTTCTTATCAGCCGCCATTTCGTGGGCATTCAGGTCAAATCCGTAAAGCGGTTGATGAACTGATCGCAGCGAAGCGTCCCATTATTTATGCAGGTGGTGGTGTGGTTCAGGGCAATGCTTCTGAGTTGCTGACTGAACTTGCACATTTGTTGAATTACCCAGTGACGAATACGTTGATGGGCTTGGGAGGCTTCCCGGGAACAGATCCACAGTTTGTTGGAATGTTGGGTATGCATGGGTGTTATGAAGCCAATATGGCCATGCACAATGCCGACGTGATCTTTGCGGTCGGTGCACGTTTTGATGACCGTGTAACCAATAATCCAGCAAAATTCTG
>JASGGM010000020.1:0-18837 GCA_047605045.1 Acinetobacter sp.
GCCCTTTTTTAGTCGGCTTTTGTCCGGGTGACAGCACTTCAACAATTGCAGAGGTCCCAGATTTTGCAATTGACCCCATTGCTTTTTCAACAATATTATTCAAGCCACCTTTTTTGTTACCTGGTGTGGTATTTGCGCTCCGATCTACTTTACCTGCTGCCAGATAGTTATCATACCATTGCATTTCACGTATCAGATCCTGAGCGACCTGCTCGTTTGCGGCGCGTGGTGTTAATAAATGAATTCCATCACGTACTTCGGTTACTTCCGAAAACATTACGGTGCCGCCGCAACGTACAATTAAATCGGCTGCAAATCCGACAGAAGGGTTGGAGGTGACACCTGAAAAAGCATCACTGCCGCCACATTGCATGCCCACCACCAGATTTGAGGCTGGAACATCCTCACGCTGGCGCTGATTTAATTTTTCAAGATGCAGTTTTGCCACCTCTAAAATATGGCTGACCATACTTTCAAAACCATGATGGCATTCATCCTGTAGTTGAATGATGTCCTCATCCGATAACGGAATACGTTTATTTTCGGTGCTAATATTCAGTAATCGCTCGGGCTGCATTTTCTCACAGCCTAAACTGACCACCATGATCTCGCCGCCAAAATTGGGGTTAAGGGCAAGATTATGAATTGTTCGAATTGGGACAATCGCTGCAGGCGCATCAATGGCAACCCCGCAACCATAAATATGATTTAAGCCAACCACACCATCGACATGAGGGTAGAGGGGCAATAAATCACGTTCAATAATTTTAACAACGTAATCGACAATTCCCTCTACGCAATTCACGCTGGTGGTGATCCCTAAAATATTTTTGGTGCCTACACTACCATCCTTATTTTTATACCCTTTAAAAGTATAACCTGTTAAGGGTTCCATATAAGGTGCTGGTCGGGTTGCAAGCGCTAATGCATCAAGTTCAGGTGCTTCAGGCATACGTGTGACTGCTTCATTGACCCAGCAACCCGCTTTAAGATCTGTATTAGCATAGCCAATAATTTCACCATAGCGAATAATGGTTTGGTCATGTTGTAATGGGCTTAAAAGTACTTTATGCCCTTGAGGAACATCTTCCGTTAAAGTCAGTTGAAATTCCTCAATGAATGTCCCCGTTTTCAGCCCGCCATCGTTTACTACAATGGCAACATTATCCAATGGATTGATTTTAATTAGAATTGGTTTAAACATGTGCGTCATTCCTTGCAACGATGTCTGATAGGTCATATTTCTGCATTTGCTTTCAGTTGAAAGCGTTCAATTTTTCCAAGAATAAGGGTGTAACAAAGAATTGCCCCCACTGCATGGATTCCGACATAAGTTAATGCCAGATTGAATGAACCTGTCATGGCAAGAATATAACCAATCACAATCGGGGTAACGATCCCTGCTGTGTTTCCAAAGGCATTCATCATACCGCCAGAAAGACCAATCATTTCTTTCGGCGCTACATCAGACATGACTGCCCAGCCAAGGGAACCAACGCCTTTTCCGAAGAAAGACAGTGACATAAAGAAAAGAATAGCGGCATGTGAACTCACGTAGTTACACATAATAATTGAGGTGGATAAAATAAATCCTATTACGATTGGCAGCTTGCGTGAAAACGTTAAACTCTTATCCATTCGGATTAATTTGTCAGAAATGACTCCACCTAAAATGCCGCCGATAAAACCACAAAGCGCAGGAGCAATCGCAGCAAAACCCGCTTGTAATATACTTAAATGTCTTTCTTTGACCAAATAAACAGGAAACCATGTTAGGAAAAAGTAAGTAAGTGTATTTACACAATATTGACCAATAAAGATTCCTAACATCATGCGGGATGAAAGTACTTGTTTCACGTTATTCCATGTAATTTTTTCTTTGAGGGAGCTACTTTCTCCCATATCCAGTAACGCACCTTCAGACGCAATATATTCCACTTCTTTAGGATTAACAGTAGGATGTTCTCGAGGGCTATAAATAACTTTTAGCCAAATGAGCGAGAGTAATATACCCAGTCCACCCATTACCCAGAAGATGGATTGCCAGTGAATTGTAGTTACGAGCCAACCCATCAATGGTGCAAATAAAACCGTAGAGAAGTAGGATGATGAATTGAAAATCGCAGCTGCTGTACCGCGTTCCTTGGTGGGGAACCATGCAGCTGCAATTTTACTGTTACCAGGAAAGGCAGGGGATTCAGCTAAACCGACTAAAAAACGTAATAAAAATAATGAAACAATAATAATGCTGGTGCTACCCAGAAAATGAGTAAATCCGATAAGAACGGTAAAGAGTGACCAGAGAAATAAACTCCAGAAATAAACGCGGCGAGCACCAAATTTATCGAGTAACCAGCCTCCAGGAATCTGACCGATGACATAGGCCCATGCAAAAGCAGAGAAAATATAACCCATCGTTACAGAATCAATGCCCAGTTCTCCAGACATTGGCGCGGCAGCCATAGATAAGGTTGCACGATCACCATAGTTGAATGCTGTGACCAGAAAAATCATGGCTAAAATGTAATAGCGAGTCTTGGTGTGTTGTGCCGTTTGCCGATTGAGGCTAGCAGTCGTACCTGTTTGCAGATTATCCATATATACAAACTCTTTTTTAATCATCAACCTATGTTCAGCTCCGTGAAATAGGTGACTTCATGTCGAATTGATGAATAGAATAGAGAATGCGCTTCGATATTAAACAATTCTCTTATTCTATAATCCAAATTTCTAAATGCGCATTAGATGTATGACATCATATGATTATTTATGTTTGTTTAGCAAGTGTTCTTGCCAAAAAATTAAACGATTTTATAAAGTGTGTTGTTTGATGTCTTATGAGTTGGACGTTGTTAATGATCTAGTGAGGTCAAGGTGTCATGTGAAGGTCACTTGATATTGAAAAACCTATTTTTTTGAAAGGCTAACTGTGGTGGAACACCTTATTATTTCTGATACTTCATTTGAAAGATGGAACTGATTGATGGTTCATCAATATCTTTGTTCTTTCATGAAAATGAAAGTTGTGGTGACGCTATAACCAATTTGTCGTAGAATCAGTTTTCAGATTTTTTTAACTTTATTATGAGTCTTGTCGATGATGTCTAGTGTTACAAAATCTAGATCAACAAAAAAATTAAGTCAGGTCATTGTTGAACAACTGATTGAAACCATTCAGTCTGGGGTGTTTAAGATTGGGGAAAAAATTCCAACCGAACTTGAATTAATTGAACAATTTAATGTGAGTCGATCCGTCATTCGTGAAGCGATTACGGAACTGCGTTCGCTTGGGTTTGTAGAAACACGACATGGTATCGGCACTTTTGTTAGAGAGCAATCACTTGAAAAGAATTTCCTGCTGTCTAATGCCAGTCTGGAAACCATCAATGACATTGTTGCCCTGCTTGAATTGCGCATTAGCCTTGAATCAGAAGCGGTTTTTCTGGCTTCTGAACGCAGAGAAAACAATCATCTGGAAAAGATGAAAGCCGCACTCAGTGATTTTGAGGCGCATATTTCTTCAGGTGAAAATGATGGCACAGTCAAGGCCGATTATGACTTTCATATTGCCATTGCCGAGGCTTCAGGTAATCAATATTTTGTCGATTTTCTTAAGTATTTGGGTGAAAAAATTATTCCACGTGCCAGAGTGAAATCGATTGAACAAAGTTCGGGAAATCGCGAGGAGTATTTAAAGTCAGTCCATCATGATCATGTCAATATTTATCATGCCATTCTTGATCAGGATGGATTATTGGCGCGTCAGATGATGCGTGCTCACCTTTCAAAAAGTATTAAGAAATTTAAACAATAAAAATATTAATCGCATGATTGGCATAAGTGACGTGAGTGATAGAACTCACCCACGTCACTGCATGATTAAACTAAATTTTGTTGAATGCCTTGCATATTCTTGTTGATATTGTCTTGTAAAATATCGAATAAACGCTGTTGGGCTTCATCCGTTCCCCATGCAATATGTCCAGTAATCAGCACATTGGGATGCTGCTGTTGTAAAAGCAGAAGGGGATGGTCGGCTGCTGGAGGTTCCTGATCCAGCACATCTGCCCCGAATCCAGACAATTGTTGTTTTTGCAACGCTTGAGTGAGATCGGTATCCTTAACTAAACCGCCTCGTCCGACATTAATTAGGATACTCTCAGGCTTCATTTGTGATAGGACAGAAGCATCAATGAGATGATGCGTAGATTCGTTTAGTTCACAATGCAGTGAGAGAATGTCGGCTTGTTGAATGGCTTGTTCAAAAGGAACATAGCCTTCACGACAATTCTCAGCATTTTTTCGTTCGCTAAAAATTACATGCATGCCAAAGGCTTGTGCTTTTTGTGCAAGCGATTCGCCAATCTCACCCTTACCCAATATGGTTAACGTTTTTCCCTTTAATTCACGCATAGGTGCTGCCAAATAAAAAGAGCTTTGTCCCGTGGTCCATTTTCCTTGTTTTACGCCCTCGACTTGCTGTGAAAAATTCTTGATTAACTGGATCATCAGCGCAAAAGCATGTTCTGCAACAGCATCGCCTGCATAACCGCGAATATTGCAGACTTGAACACCATGTTGATGCAATAAGTCGATGTTGACATGGTTATAGCCAGTAGAACATAAGGCAAGCAATTTAAGATTTGGATTGTTTTGAAGGACTTGTTCGTCAATGATTAAATCACTGATAATAATGACATCTTGGTCAAATACTTGCTGATAAAGCTGCTCTTGAGAGAGTTGCTGATACTCGGTGTACTCAACAGGAAAATCAAATTTGAAAGGGTGATCAATGAGTACATATTTTTCAGTACATGTGATTTTTAATGGCGTCATTTTTTCACTAAACCAAATAAAGATAGGACATCATACAATAATTTATTTTAAACCTATAGTTGTATCCGAAGGCTTTTATAATTTTATCGTTTGTTTGTAATTCAAATGATATGCCGCAATAGAAAAAATAATCAGAATATAAGATATAAATAACTAATATGTAAGTGATACAATGATGCACATTATATAATGCATAATAGATTGAATGGATTATGTTTGAATATAAAAAATTAGATATTTTAAAAATAAAATGATAATTTAAAATAGTAATTTAATTTTTCTGAAAGTTGGTAGACATGTCATATTTGCATGAAATATAAGCAGGTAATTGCCAAAACAGTATTTAGGTAATATAAAATGCAAAAGGTGAAAATGTCTCACCTTTTGCATAATCAATTCAATTCATTAAACGTCTTTAATCTGTGTTGTAAGATTAAAACGCTGAATTTTCCCGACTACAAACAGATAGCAAAGAATTGCAACCACTGCATGGATTCCAACGAAGATAAGGGCACCATTGAAAGATCCAGTTGCACTGATGATGTAACCGATCGCAATAGGGATGATAATGCCAGCAGTATTACCAAAGGTATTAAACAATCCACCGGATAAGCCGATCATCTCTTTTGGGGCAACGTCTGAGATAACCGCCCAGCCTAATGCACCAAAACCTTTACCAAAAAAAGCCAGTGACATGAAGAACAAGATCGTCGTTTGTGAATCGACATAATTACAGACTATAATACTGGTCGAAAGGAGCATACCTAAAATAATAGGGAATTTACGAGAGAATGTCAGTGATTTATTCATTCTGATTAATTTATCAGAAACTATACCGCCTAATACTCCACCAATAAAACCACAAAGTGCTGGTATTATGGCAGCGAAGCCAGCTTGTAAAATAGACATATGTCGTTCTTTTACAAGATACACAGGAAACCATGTAATAAAGAAATATGTTAAACAGGTAATACAATATTGAGCAATAAAAATACCAAGTAACATACGAGATGAAAGCAATTTTTTGGTATTTTCCCAGTTCATTTTATTATTTTGATTAATGACTTTAAGCTGATTTTCCCCCATCTTGGTTAAGCCACCACCTGCTTGGATATATTCTAATTCCTTCGTATTGATGGATGGATGTTTTTCTGGACTATAGATCACTTTAAGCCAGATAAATGAAATCACGATACCTAAGCCACCCATCATCCAGAAAACGGATTGCCAGTGAATATGGGTAACCAGCCACCCCATGATTGGAGCAAAAATAACAGTGGCAAAATATTGAGCTGAATTAAAGACAGCGGCCGCTGTACCACGTTCTTTTGTTGGGAACCATGCTGCAACAATCTGGCTATTTCCAGGGAACGCAGGGCTTTCGGCAAGACCAACAAGGAAACGTAAGATAAATAAGGACGAAATAATCAGAGATAATGATCCAAAAATATCAATAAATCCCATCAACGCCGTGAAGAGTGACCATAAGAAAATACTCCAGAAATATACTTTTCTGGCACCAAATTTGTCGAGTAGCCAGCCCCCGGGGACTTGCCCAATGACATAGGCCCATGCAAATGCCGAAAACACATATCCCATCGTGATGGAATTAAGTCCTAATTCCTGAGACATTGGGGAAGCAGCCATTGATAATGTTGCGCGATCACCGTAATTGATGGCTGTGACCAAAAAAATCATCGCTAAAATATAATAACGAGTTTTGCTGTGCTGTGCTCTTACTTGAGTTGCTGCAGCCACATTTGTTTGCAAATTGTCCATATACAAACTCTTTTATAAACAACCTATTTTGAAAATCCATAAAAATAGGTGATGTCATGTCAACGTCATCGATAGAATACAAATAACGATATTATCTGTATTCTATAGTTCCTATTCTAAAATAATGAATTTTAGATGTATGACATCATATGATCAATTGTATTTGTTTAGCAAGTATTATGATCAAAATAAAAGTTTCAATAAAGTGTTGACAAGTTATATGATGTCTTATAACTTTTCATTTGAAAAATAATTCAGCATGCCAAGGAGTATTTTAATGGCGACCTCTACCCCTATTGTTAAATCCATTCGAGCAATTCCTGTTGCTGGACATGACAGCATGTTGCTTAACCTGAGTGGTGCTCATGGTCCATACTTCACACGTAATATCCTCATTATTGAAGATAATTCAGGTAATGTTGGTGTCGGTGAAATTCCAGGTGGAGAGAAGATTTTAGCAACATTGAATGATGCTAAAGCCCTGATAGAAGGCCAACCGATTGGTGAATATAAGAATTTACTCCAAAAAATCCAGCAAACGTTTGCCGATCGTGATAGCGGTGGTCGAGGGAATCAAACCTTTGACTTACGTACTACAATTCACGTTGTTACAGCGTATGAATCTGCATTACTTGATTTGCTCGGCAAACATTTGAATGTCAATGTGGCTAGTTTATTGGGTGATGGTCAACAACGGAGTGAGGTTGAGGTTTTAGGGTATTTGTTTTATATCGGTGACAGACAACAGACATCACTGGATTATGCAACCTCCCCACAGCTGGATCATGAATGGTACAAAATTCGTCATGAAAAAGCGCTTACTCCAGAAGCAATACAGCGTTTGGCGGAAGCTTCCTACGACCGTTATGGTTTCAAGGATTTTAAGCTGAAGGGCGGGGTGTTACAGGGTGAGCAAGAAGCAGAAGCGGTCACTGCCATTGCGCGTAAATTTCCAGATGCACGTGTGACGCTGGACCCGAACGGTGCGTGGTATCTAGATGAAGCAATTGCATTGGGCAAACACTTAAAAGGTGTATTGGCTTATGCAGAAGACCCATGTGGTGCTGAACAAGGCTATTCTAGCCGTGAAATTATGGCGGAGTTTAAACGTGCAACGGGCTTGCCAACAGCCACCAATATGATTGCTACAGACTGGCGAGAAATGTCACACAGTATTCAGTTGCAATCGGTGGATATCCCATTGGCGGATCCACATTTCTGGACACTGGAAGGCTCTGTTCGCGTATCTCAGTTGTGTAAAATGTACAATTTGACTTGGGGTTCCCATTCAAATAATCACTTTGATATTTCTTTGGCCATGTTTACCCATGTTGCTGCGGCGGCTGTAGGTAATGTGACGGCAATTGATACGCACTGGATCTGGCAAGAAGGTACGGATCAGTTAACCAAAGCGCCACTTGAAATTAAGGGCGGTAAGATTCAGGTACCAACTGCGCCAGGTTTGGGCGTCGAGTTGGACTGGGATCGTATTAACCAAGCACATGAGTTATATAAATTGAAGGGATTGGGCGCGCGTAATGACGCTGATGCGATGCAGTTCTTGATTCAGGATTGGGCCTTCAACAATAAGAAACCATGTCTGGTGCGTTAAAAAAATAACGTATGAATGGCGGTTTGCAGCTTGTATTTAGCTCAGGGATATAGGGTTAAATACAAGCGCTGTATATAAAGCCCCATTCATATGTTTTGCATATGGCGTGTGGTCGTGGAAAATTCTATAAAAACGGCAATCGCCGTGAATCTGTCGCAAAAAGCAACCCAATATCACTTTATTCCTTTTTGTGATTACGTTATTCATTATGCAGGTCGGTCTATTTTATATGATTAGCTTCATAGAATCATTTGAATGGGCATTATCTTTTGTCGTTGCACATTCACTTGTAGCTTTATTTAGTTACTTGGTCATTGTTGGGAAAATCAAACGTCTGTAACTTCAACCAGTATATAAATTCACCATGAGGACATAAAAATGGTTCAAAAAATAACACATGATATTTTAATGATCGGCCCACAGATTGACGTGTATATTAATGAGATAGATGCGAAATTTTCAAATGTACACAAGCTTTGGCAAATTGAGGATCAGGATCGATTTTTTAAGGAACATGGCGCACGCATCAAAGGTCTGGCAACCAGTGGTGGTTTGGGCGTTAAACGTGAGATATTGGAAAAACTGCCTAATCTGGAAATTATTGTTAGTTCAGGGGTTGGGTATGATGCAATCGATGTTCAATACGCACATGGTCGTAATATTATTGTGACCAATACACCCAATGTATTGAATGATTGTGTCGCCGATACAGGCATGTTGCTAATTTATGCGGTGGCTAGACAACTGGTTACGGCCGACTACTTTGTTCGTACTGGGCAGTGGGGCAAAGGAGCTTATCCGCTTACCACCAGTTTAAAAAATAAAATATGTGGCATTGTTGGACTGGGTAATATTGGTATTGAAGTTGCAAAACGTGCTGAAGCAGCAGGGATGAAAATTGCCTATAACACACGGCATGATAAAAACATCGAAGCTTATCAATATGTGGATGAACTTGGTAAACTTGCAGAAATTAGCGATTTTCTGGTATTAACCTTGCCGAGTACGCCTGAAACACAGCATATTATTAATCATGAAATTTTATCTAAATTGGGTGCAAAAGGATTCCTCATTAATATTGCCCGTGGTTCGGTGGTGGATGAGCAGGCATTAATTGAAGCATTAAATAATAAAACCATTGCAGGTGCAGGATTGGATGTATTTGCAAAAGAGCCATGTACACAAAGTGATTTATTTGCAATGCCGAATGTGGTGTTAACACCACATTATGCCAGTGGCACCTATGAAACGCGTAAAGCGATGGGAGATTTGGCCTGCGCCAATCTGTATGAATATTTTGTCAATGGTGAAACACTCACACCTGTAAAGGCTGCCTAATACGTGTATAAATTTTAATTTTTAAGCCGTCTTGTGACGGCTTTTTTATTTTTTATTGCGATGAAAATATTTTAAGTTGCTGTTTATATTTAAATTAAAAATAAATCATAAAAATAAGGGCAAAGGTGTTGGAAAATAATGAAGTATGATATAAGATGTCTGACAACAGCAAACACAACATGGAGAATTTGCTAATGGATGCTCTTGAGTTAAAAAACATTATTTCTGATGGTTTACTTTCTTTCCCAGTAACTGACTTTGACAAAAATGGCGATTTCAATAAAGTGTCATACCAAAAACGTCTGGAATGGTTGGGGCCTTATGGGGCAAGTGCTTTGTTTGCTGCAGGTGGAACAGGTGAGTTCTTCTCATTAACAGGCAATGAATATTCAGATGTCATTAAAACTGCGGTAGATACATGTAAGGGAACTGTACCAATTATTGCTGGTGCAGGCGGTCCAACACGTCAGGCAATTGCACAAGCTCAGGAAGCTGAACGTTTGGGGGCACATGGTATTTTATTAATGCCACATTATTTGACTGAAGGCAGTCAGGAAGGCCTGATTGAGCATGTAAAACAGATTTGTAATTCAGTGAATTTCGGGGTGATTTTCTATAACCGTAGTGTATCAAAACTGAATCTTGAGTCATTGCAAATACTGACAGAAGCTTGTCCGAATCTGATCGGTTTTAAAGACAGCTCAGGTCAAATTGATATGATGACAGGTGTAACCCAAACCATTGGGGATCGTTTGTCTTATTTGGGTGGATTGCCAACGGCAGAAATTTTTGCAGCACCGTATAAAGCACTAGGTTGCCCTGTGTATTCATCGGCTGTGTTTAACTTTATTCCAAAAACCGCCATTGAGTTTTATAACGCCATTCGTAGTAATGATTTTGCAACGACTGACCGTTTGATTAAAGACTTTTTCTTACCATTGATTAAGATTCGTGACCGTAAATCTGGTTACGCTGTTAGTATGATTAAAGCAGGTGCAAAAATTGTTGGGCATGATGCAGGGCCAGTACGTCCACCATTAAGTGACTTGACACCGAAAGACTATGAAGATTTGGCAGCACTGATTGCAAAGCTGGGTCCACAATAAATTTGAAACATTTTGGTATTGGAGAACAAAAAATGAGTAAGAATAACGGTAAACAGTTTATTAATGGGCAACGTATTGCCAGCAATGCACCTGCTATTGAAAGCATCAATGCAACAGATTATCAGCCAACAGGATATGTCTTTAGTCAAGCAACCCTAGAGGAAGTGAATCAGGCAGCAGAGGCAGCCTATCATGCATTTTTAACCTATAGCCAAACATCTCAGGAACAGCGTGCTGCCTTCTTAGAAGAAATTGCGGTTCAAATAGAAGCGCTCGGTCCAACCTTACAAGAAGTTGCTTCATTGGAAACTGGTTTACCGCTTGCTCGTCTGCAGGGGGAAACTGGGCGTGTAACGGGTCAATTGCGCCTGTTTGCAGAATTATTGCGTCGCGGTGATTTTTATGGTGCGCGTATTGACCTTGCTTTACCTGAACGGAAGCCTTTACCTCGAGTTGATCTGCGCCAATATAAAATTGGTGTAGGTCCAGTTGCGGTCTTCGGCGCCAGTAATTTTCCATTAGCATTTTCTACAGCAGGTGGCGATACCGTTGCCGCACTTGCAGCAGGTTGTCCTGTGGTCTTTAAGGCGCACTCAGGGCATATGGCCACTGCGGAACTGGTGGGGCAAGCCATCGAAAAAGCGATACAAAACAGTCAAATTCCAAGCGGAACGTTTAACATGATTTTCGGATCACGTGTTGGCGCGAATTTGGTAGAGCATCCATTGATTCAAGCTGCAGGTTTTACGGGCTCACTTGAAGGTGGCATGGCACTGTTTAATCTGGCGCAGGCACGTTCTCAACCGATTCCTTTCTTTGCTGAAATGTCCAGTATTAATCCAGTTGTGGTTCTGCCACAGGCTTTGGAAGTACGTGGGGAGAAGATTGCACATGAAACTGTTAATTCATTTAACATGGGCTGTGGACAATTCTGTACCAAACCGGGATTAATTCTTGGGGTCAAAGGTGCAGCATTTGACCGTTTCGTCAATGCACTCATTGAAAATACACAACATGCAGCACCGCAGGTCATGTTGAATAAAGGAACATTAAAGAGTTATCAGCAGGGCATTGAGGTATTAAAAGGTGAATCTGGGTTTGAAATTATTGCAACAGGACAGGCACCAACACTTATTTCTCAGGCACAGCCACAGCTCTTTCAAGCAGATCAATCCGTATTGTTAACGGGTAATCCAAAACTACAACATGAAGTTTTTGGCCCGACATCGGTTGTGATTGCCTTTGATGATGAGCAAACTTTACACAAAGGCCTTGAACAACTTGCTGGACAACTTACAGCGACAATTGTTGGTGAAGATGCAGAACTTGCGAATGCGCAAGCATTATTGGATCTCTTAACACGTAAGGCTGGTCGAGTACTCTTTAATGGCTTCCCAACAGGGGTTGAAGTATCTGATGCGATGGTACACGGTGGACCGTTCCCAGCAACCAGTGATGCACGTGGAACTTCTGTGGGAACAGGGGCGATTGAGCGCTTCCTGCGTCCAGTGTGCTACCAGAATACGCCTCAGGTTTTGTTGCCTGATGCGCTCAAAAATGAAAATCCACTAAATATTCATCGTTTAGTGAATGGTCAAGTGACGCAAGCAGCGGTGTAATTAACCACCAAATCATGCGTTATATTTGAAGTGTGAGTTGAATAACCTAATGAGTCATCATTAGGTTATTCCTTTAATTCAGAATAAAAAGCCATAAATTTAATCGTTTATTCATTTCATCTAAGTTTTATAAGACATAGAGAGTGAGACAGATTTATTCGCATGATGTAACAGTATAGTGATGAATGCCGCTAGATAACGGGCTTAAGTATCTGTTGCCATGTCTATAAAAGACACTCATTCATCTGTGATGATACGTAAATTGTTCGAAGATGCCGCCGATCAGTCAAAATTTGGGGCGAAATTCCCTAATAAATAGGGTAAGCAGCCGCGGTCAGATTTTAGAATGACAAACTGGTTAAGCCTCAGGTGTCCTTTGGATTTGGAATTATAGTAGAATGAGAGATGAATTTTTCTCACTTTTTGACGAGTACATCTTATTATGTCGATGATGACAAAATCTAGATCAGCGAAAAAATTAAGCCAAAAAATAGTCGAACACCTGATTGAAAAAATTCAATCTGGACATATAAGTGTGGGTGAAAAAATTCCGACAGAATTAGAGCTCATTGAACAGTTCGATGTCAGTCGTTCAGTGATTCGTGAAGCCATTACAGAGTTGCGTTCCTTGGGGTTTGTAGAAACCCGTCATGGGATTGGAACTTTTGTGAAAGAACAGGCAGTAGAGCAAAATTTCTTGCTTGCCAATGCCAGTCTGGAAACGATTAATGACATTGTGGCGTTGCTTGAACTGCGGATTAGCTTGGAGTCGGAGTCGGTATTTCTGGCATCTGAGCGTCGTCAGCAAATCCACCTCGATAAAATGAAGGTTGCTCTGGATGATTTTGAACAACATATCTCATCCGATGCCAATGATGGTACCGTAAAAGCGGATTATGATTTTCACATTGCGATTGCTGAAGCATCATCGAATCAATACTTTGTTGATTTTTTAAAATATTTAGGTGAAAAAATAATTCCACGCGCGCGGGTTAAATCGATTGAACAAAGCCCAGAAAATCGTGAAGAATATTTAAAATCTGTTCATCATGATCATGTGAATATTTTTAATGCCATTGTCGATAAAGAAAGCTTGTTGGCGCGGCAAATGATGCGTACCCATTTATCTAAAAGTATTAAAAAGTTTAAACAATAAGCAAAAAAATGCAGGGTTTTCATCTAGCACATTATTTTTGTATAAAAAAAGATCATCCTTAGATGATCTTTTTTTATGAAAGGCGTTAATGTTTGATTTCAGCTAACCTTGATTGTTGAGCGGATTCATGTCCATTTCCTTTAAAAATATGTGAAATGATCATGCTAATAATAGGAATAGCAAAAGCCATATAAGTACTGTCTATGCCGAACGGGTTACCCAACAAAAACCAACCGACCGTTGCAATCACCGATGCAATAATCCCATAAAAAGCACCTTTAGGCGTGCCAAATTTAGGGGCATAGAAACACATGAGAATCAGGATGGCCAAGGTAGCGCGTAAGGCCTTCCCTAAAAATGCAATTAAAAGGATTTTATCGGCAAATAAAGCCAGCGCCAGAGGGAGTAAACCAATAACGACAACAGCAAAACGAATAAAGAGGACTGATTTTTTATCGTCTTGTGTTTTGTTAAAAAATGGATCGTAAAAATCTTTCAGTAACAAAGTAGATGAGGCCATGGTATTGGCAGAAATTCCACCCAGCATTGCACCAGCAAGGCCAATGACGACAATAGCGGCAGAAAATGTTGGCATATTCGCAACAAGCTGTGGAAGAGAATCAATCGAGCGAATATTTGGGTACAAATAAGCACTACACACCCCGACCAGTGCAGTCATAATACCAAAAGGAATCATCATGGATGAAACATAATAGCAGGCACGGCGTGCTTTTTTGGAATCTTCGGTCGCTGTAATTGCCTGAATAATATATTGTGTTGCAAAGATAGAGCCAATGCCTGCAATCATCCAGGAAAAAATTTGTGGTAGTCCAATACTGGACCATGAAAACATACTGGCTGGTAAATTGGCTTGTAGATTGGACATGCCTCCACTCAGTTTTAGCGCAAATGCTACGGCAATGACCATGCCTGTGTATTTGATGACTGCATTAAAAAAATTGGTATAAATAATGGAACGCATACCACCAATACTGATGTAGAACACGGTAATAACGCCAACAATGATGGTTGCCATAGGCTTGCTGATCTTCAAGATCGCCGCGATTAGCGCCCCGCCACTTGCATACAACGCAACGGTTACCGTACTCAATGCAAAAATCGTCAGTATTGAGGTTGCATATCGGGTTCGCTGACCGTAGTTTTGAGCAAGAATGGCAGAAATCGTATTCAGCCCAGTTTCCCGATATTTACGCGCCAGAAAAACACCCAATAACAAAAAACCGAGTGCGAGTGCAATCAGATTCCATGCGGCAGAAATACCGACTTCATAGCCTGTTTGTGCGGTACCAATGCTGACAGAGCTACCAATAAACTCGGACAGTAATAAAGCTGCAATTAGAAATGCTGGAAAATTTTTACCGCCACTGGTAAATCCTTCACTATTGTTGGCATGTTTACGTACACCAACGGCGATCAAGGACATAACAATAAAATAGGTCACCGTAATTGATAGTATGATAATTGCTTTGATTTCCATAAAAAAACATCCTGTTTTTCCTGTGTATTTGTCATTGCTTTATTTTGCGATAAAGAATCGTCATAGCTGATAATATAATCATATCATAAGATGTCATACAACTATTTTAAGTAAATTATTTGCGTTTTTATTGGAAAATAGCAGCTGTTTTAATAAATTGCTTTTAAAATCAATATTTTATTAATTGAGAATGAGTATTATCTAATAAATCACATGAAGAAGTTAATTTTAATATTTTGGTAGTATAATGTCTGTCGACATTTTTCAGCTTAGATGTCTGATGATTGTTTGATCATTGGATTGAAGCCTGAATTTCATTCTTGGTGATGAGTAGGGAAACTTTCCTTGTCCCATGTATTTAGAAGCAACTTTACTGATTTGAAAAGGGAGGTTTTATGGACTCAGCATCAAATCCTAGCAAAAGATCAACTATTTTTTTATTCCTATATGCGTTGATTACAGGTCTGGTGGCGTTGGCACTACTTTTTTTAGGTGCACAATTGGTACTGGTCGGTGGCTCATGGTATTACCTGATTGCAGGGATTGTCATGGCATTCTTGACTTATTTTGTGGCGACACGAAAAGTTATGGCAATCTGGCTATTTGCTATATTTGCCGTTGCGACATTTGTGTGGGGGTTGGTTGAAGCTGGTTGGGATGGCTGGGCATTGTTACCCCGTTACGACTGGATTATTGTTTTGGGATTCATGTTGTGGGCATTACAATCGCCTTTGCGAAAAGCGTTTCAGCAAAAGTCCAAAAATATTTCAGCATTACTTTATGCTGGATTAACGGGTGGCCTTTCTTTGGTTATGTTGGTAACGATTTTAATTCCCCTGTTCAATAATCCACATACAGAACTGGCAGCTGAGGGTACATTGCACTCAGGTCAGGAGCATTACGCACGTCAAAGTATCGAGAATGTGTCAGGTAATCTAGCGGGCAGTAATACCGCAGCAAGCTGGACGGCTTATGGCGCGTCCAACCTCGCACAGAAATTTTCACCTGCGCGGCAGATTACTCCAGATAATGTTGCACAATTACAACAGGTCTGGAGCTATGACACCAAAGGTTTGGCCCAAATGAAAGGGATCAAGTCAAAATGGTCTGCTGAAGCGGCCCCAATTGTCGTGGGGCGTACGATGTATTCATGTAACCCAATGGGTCAGGTATTTGCACTGGATGCGACCACAGGTAAAGAAAAATGGCGGGTCGATCCGAAAACAAATCCAGAAGCATTTGTAAATAATGGTTCAACGATTTGTCGTGGTGTATCGGTCTATCAGGCGCCACAGAAATTAGCGCAATGCCAGACTCGTATTATCTGGGGAACCATGGATAGCCGCCTTCTTGCTGTAGATGCAGAAACAGGCGAGGCATGTCGTGATTTTGGTCATAATGGCACAGTAAACTTAAACGAACATATCGGAAAAACCATTACTGGTTTTGTTGCGGTGACCTCACCACCAGCCATTATTGATGGTGTTGCCATTGTGGGTCATAAGATCACCGATGGTGAAGATTACCGTGCACCATCTGGTCTGGTACGTGCGTTTGATGCGATTACAGGTCAGGTGAAATGGGTATGGGATCCAGCACGTCCATTGAATAGTAAACCATTAACAGGCAATGAAAATTATCGTCAAGCTACTCCGAATGTATGGACCATTATTTCGGCAGATGATGATTTACATATGGTATATCTGGGAACAGGGAATGCTTCTGGTGACTTCTATGGTGCACAGCGCACAAAAGAAGATGGTATGTATAATTCTTCAGTAGTTGCTGTGGATTCACGTACAGGTGCGCAAAAATGGGTGTTCCAGACGGTTCATCATGATGTCTGGGATTTTGATATTGGTCCACAACCGACATTGACTGACTGGAAAACCGAACATGGCAACCGCCCAGCCTTGATTCAGGCAACTAAATCAGGTGAATTGTTTGTTTTGGATCGTGAAACAGGCAAACCTTTAATGCCTGTCAAAGAAATTGCTGTACCAACCGATGGTGTGGACAAGCATGAGAAACTTTCCGCTACCCAGCCAATTTCTGCTGGAATGCCAAATACGGTGGGTGCACCAGGTAAGGATTATGAAAAATTGACAGAAGCATCGACTTGGGGGATCTCTCCATTCGATCAGGCAATATGTCGTATTCAGTTCCATAAAATGCGTTATGACGGGCTATATACGCCACCTACATTGAAAACCAAAGAACATTTAGGTTCAATTGGTTATCCTGGAAATCATGGTGGTATGAACTGGGGTGGGATGTCTATCAATCCTGATTTAGGGATTATGGTCATTAATACAGAACGATTGCCTTATCAGATTTATCTGATTAATCGTGATGAGATTAAAGATGAGAAATCTGTTTATCAAAACCCAGGGCATAAGGCTAAAGTGATGCCTCAGATTGGTCTGCCTTATGGTGCGAAAAAACAACCGTGGATGTCACCACTGAATATGCCATGTATTGCACCACCTTGGGGATATCTGGCTGCCGTTGATATGCGAACCAAAGAAGTGCTTTGGAAACGTCCGTTGGGTACTGGTTATGATCAAGGTCCGATGGGAATACCGTCTCGTGTGAAATTAGACATGGGAACACCAAGTGACAGTGGTTCAATGACCACGGCAGGTGGGCTGACTTTCATTGGTGCTGCAATGGATAACTTTATGCGAGCATTTGACGTGAAAACTGGAAAAATGGTCTGGGAACAGCGTCTGGATGCAGGTGCAGGTGCAATGCCAATCAGTTATGAAATTGATGGTCGGCAGTATATTGCGGCTTATGTTGGTGGTAATGCCGCAATGGGCACCAAGCTAGGTGATAAAATTGTTGTCTGGGCATTGCCTGAACAGAAAAAGAAATAACCTGAATATAAGTTAAAAGTGTTAAAGAGGAGCTGAGGCTCCTCTTTTTATGGGGGTTTTATATGATTTAATAAAAATTAAAGTGTTATGAGATAAGATCTCATAACACTTGTTACTTTTAAAGCTTATCCCAAGCATCTTTTACTGCGTGTTTAGCTTGTTCCCATTTAAGACGAGAATCAACCTTAAACTCTTCCCATTTTTGTTTCAGGTCACTCTCTGAATCGTCGAAACTCGTATTTGAATTTGATTCAATGCGAGCATTTCGACCTAAATCATAGGCGGGGCCAAAGTCACGATCGTAGTCTACATCAGGAATTTCTTTCTGAATGTCATGATAATAAGGGCGTTCTGAATAACTTTGACGCCAGTCATGTGGGGTAAAATTTTCTTTCTGATGATCATTGATAGTCATGTCTGTCTCCATAGTATTTTGATAATAATGTCTAAAAAATTGATTGTTAACTTCTATAAATAATCCATATAGTATTTCGATGGATGATTAATAAATAACACACTCAAACATATAAAAAGATATGAAAGTGTTGCTAAATGTGAGTGCTATGTATCTACTGATGAAGATGTAAATTAAAAAACAATACTTATAATTGCTGTATTTAAATGATTTTTAAATGAAAAACTTAAATGATTGTGCGCTGATTTGTGTTTTTAATGGGGCAATAAATCAAAAAAATATCTTATATTTTTATATTATAAATTTATATATTTTAAATATATTCCAGTTAATAAAAGAGAAAGGATGAATAAGAAAGTGCAAATTTTATACTTGCACTTTCTATATGTTTTAATATAAAAGACTATCTATACGAATAACAATAAAGAAATTTACCTGAGTATCGCGTATAACTTATAAATGAATATACCAGATAAGTGCCATATGAAGACTTAATTTAATGGTGATTTGGTGTAAGTACATAATAACTATCAGTTTGTTTTGAGAGTAAATTGATAAACTGAGGGATGGTATCTAGGCTTAAGGTATAAGGATTAAAT
>JASGGM010000021.1:0-18684 GCA_047605045.1 Acinetobacter sp.
ATACAAAAACATCCCACAGCAATTAGTTTTTGTGCTGCATCGAAAATTTCTTCCGTAAGTTGAGTACGGGAACGGATACCAATGAAATGAGCATCTTTCACCGCTTTTTTTAAGGCTTCGCCTTCAAGAGCAGTTTTATGATAGTCAATGTTGGTATAACCAGCAGCATTTAACGTGTCGATCGCGTTTTGGTGTACGCCTTCCAACAACAAGAAACGAATTTTATCTTTAGGAAGTGAAAGAGGTTGGCTCATTACGGCTCCGCTACAAAGGCCAAATTTAGTCACAGTATGATAACATAGTGAACAACAACTTGTTTATTTCTTGTTAGGCGTATACACGATGAATGCTCCTGTCGCTATATCACCCGATTTACTGACCCAATTAACAGCTATTGTGGGTGAAAACCGCATTAAAACGGATGCAGATAGTCTGCAAAACTGGGGAAAAGACCACACCAAACATTTTGATCCGAATCCATCGGTGATTGTATTTCCAGACAGCACAGCGCAAGTACAGGCGATTGTGAAACTGGCAAACCAGTTCAATGTTGCAATTACGCCATCAGGCGGGCGTACAGGCCTATCGGCAGGTGCAGTGGCAGCCAATGGTGAAATTGTGGTGAGCATGGACAAAATGAACCAGATTTTGGAATTTTTTCCAGCAGATCGTATGGTTCGTGTGCAAGCGGGTGTAATCACTGAACAATTGCAAAATTATGCCGAAGAGCAGGGTATGTACTATCCAGTGGATTTTGCATCGGCGGGATCTTCTCAAATTGGGGGGAATATTGGAACCAATGCAGGCGGTATTAAGGTCATTAAATATGGCATGACCCGTAACTGGATTCTTGGTCTGACTGTTGTGACAGGTCAGGGCGATGTCTTGCGTTTAAACAAGGGCATGATTAAAAATGCGACAGGTTATGCATTGCAGCATCTCTTCATTGGTGGTGAGGGGACGCTCGGTTTAGTCACAGAAGCTGAGATTAAACTGGAACGCCAACCGCAGGATTTACAAGTGATGGTACTGGGTGTGCCAGATTTTGACGCTATTATGCCGATTTTACATGCCTTCCAAAGTAAAATTGATCTCACTGCTTTCGAATTCTTTGGCGAATTATCGATGCAAAAAGTGCTGGCCAATGGTCATGTGCAACGTCCATTTGAAACCGAATGTCCATTCTATGTGTTGCTTGAATTTGAAGCGCCTTACGAACCAATTATGGACAAGGCCATGGAAATTTTTGAGCATTGCATGGAGCAGGGTTGGGTGTTGGATGGCGTGATGAGCCAAAGTCTAGACCAGTTAAACAGCTTATGGCGTTTGCGTGAAGATATCTCTGAATCGATTGCACCATTTACACCATACAAAAATGATATTTCAGTGCTCATTACCCATGTGCCTGCGTTTATTGCTGAAATTGACAGTATTGTGCAAGACAATTATCCAGACTTTGAAATTTGCTGGTTTGGACATATTGGCGATGGTAATTTGCACTTAAATATTTTAAAACCTGAGAACTTAAGCAAAGATGAGTTCTTTGCAAAATGTCAGGTGGTGAATAAATATGTATTTGAAACTGTGAAAAAATATGATGGTTCAATTTCTGCCGAACATGGCGTGGGCATGACCAAAAAACCGTATTTAGATTACAGCCGTTCTGCCGAAGAAATTGCTTATATGAAAGCATTGAAACACGTATTTGATCCGAATGGCATTATGAATCCAGGTAAATTATTTGACCTTTAAAAGGCTCAATAAATACAAAAGCGCATTTTCGGATGCGCTTTTTTATGTTGCATTTGTGTCCCCAATGTAGGCCCTGTGACGACAGCATTCAGAGCCTTGTCCTATATAGGTTGCTATATAGAAAAGCGAACAGGATTCATCCAGAACTCAACGTTAAAACGTTAACATATTGGGCAAAATGGAAAACCCCATGTGTTTGATAAAACATCGTTTTATTTAATTTCTTGTTGAAGTAGCGTATTTTTTAAATCAACGAACTCTGGCAATGTTTCCAATAATAGACTGATTTGCTTTAATACCAATAGCGTATGTGCAGAGAATTCCTGTTGTTGACTTAAACTTTCAATCTCTGTCAATTTTGAATTGATTTCATTCAGATCCAATACGGCATTGTGGAGCAAGACATGATTTAAAGTGTGTTGACACCACTGCATAATGTCTAATACCTGAGTATCATGCATGGATTCACGGTGGCTGCCTAAAGCAGAAATATAACTCAGTTGACTATGGCTATAAACCAAGTAACGAAAAGCATTGTGAATTAACGTTGGATCAGGATGAGGTTCAGTACTTAGACTGGAAATCATGCTGGCCAAATCTGTATGCTTATTATGGGCAAAGCGTCTTGCTTTACGATAATCAATACTATTGGATTTTCCATGTTGATATTGTGCGGTAACAGCGGAAAAATAGTCTAAAGTGGCCTGAATATTATTACGAATATTATTGGAAATATTGCGAAAATTCCAATCGGGCCAAATATAACTGACTGCAAACCAAGCAATACCACAGCCAATTAAGGTATCGAAAATACGAGGTAAAATGACTTCAAATCCTGCACCTTTGATATTGAAAATGAGCAAAACCATGAGCGTGGCCATGAGGGTTGCAATGGAATATTTTTTAATGCGTGAATAATAGAAAAATACACCACAGATGACAGTCAAAAGTAGCTGACCTTCAATATCTGGCACTAAATAAAGCAATGGAATCCCTAAAATAACACCTAAGAGTGTGCCCAGCGTTCGCGTTTTTAAGCGACTTTTGGTTGCAAAATAACTGATCTGACAAACAAATAAACTGGTCAGTAGAATCCAATACCCATTTCGGGCAAAGGGCAATAACGAAATGGCATAACCCACAGCAAATACGACAGCAATGCGCACCGCATGGCGAAACAGGGCAGATTTCGGTGTGAAATGTTGACGCAATTTCAATATAAAGTCATGCCAGTCCTGAATATCGTCATCCAATAAATTGAGATTCTCATTGCTTTTGGAAAATAAATGGCTGGATTGGTGAGGAATTTCATTGAGACTCGACAGTTGCTCATAAAAGGTTTTTAAGTTTTTTAAAATCAGTTGCAGATTTTTGACTTCTAAATTTCGTGGATTTTTCTGAAACCAATCGTGCATTGAATTTTCGAGTTGAATCAAGGCATTTTCATACTCTGGATGAGTTTCATATTGGGAACGCTGTAAAATACATTCAGATAATTCCTCACATGCTTTGGCCAACAAACGTACATTTTTTTGAATCCTAAAAATTAAATCGCTACGATTAAAATTACGTTCCAATTGTTCAAAATGTAAATAAGTAGACGTGGCTTGCTCATGAATATCTTGTGCCAAAAAATATAAGTTTAGCCAGTAAATCGTATGGGTATTGGCACGAGAGGCTTTTAAACGGGTAAGTAGCGATGCCTTGGATTGATTTAAGAGCTGTACGACAGCAACATTTTTTAAAGATAATTCATAAAGCAACTGTTCAGCTTGATGGCTATTGTCTGGATCAAACAATTGCGATTTAAATTGTAGTAGCTGTGAGATGTTCAAAAATGTTTGCGATAAATGATCTTGAACCGCCAATGTGGGTTTAATCAAATAAAATATAATGGAGCTTAGACTGTACCAAATGGCGCCTGCAACAAAGCACAGCGGCTGAAAATACCAGAGATGATATTCCCCTAAACCAAACATGGTGTAAATGGACAATAGCATGGTACCAAACGCGATGGTTGCATAGCGCTGACCCAGTGCACCCAGCAATATCAATCCTGCACTGGAAAGTGATAAATACAGAATAAAAAGTAATTTATTAAAATACAGAAATTCAAGAATGCAGCTGGTTGCAAAAAACAATAGGCTGACGTAAGCAAAATTCCGAATACGAATGCTAAGCCGATCATCGAAGTCGGTGAGTGATGCTGCAATTGCCCCTAAAGTGACAGGGACAATATAAGTTTCATAACCTGAGTAATATAATCCGAGTGTTGTTCCAAAAAGAACAATAAACATCTGAATGCAATAAATAATTAATGCATTGGATTGGTACTGTTTAAAAAGGGAAACAATATTGCTCACGACATCATTATTCACATGCAATGATAGGTTAAGATTGAGCTTATTTTAAATGACTGTCAAATCAAGAATTAATTTTTAGGATGGTCTCTTATGCTGTGGCGATGTACTGAAAACAAGCAAAACTGTGGATATCTCGAAAGATACCCACATTGTATTTTCTGGATCGAATTGAATTATTGAATAACGCCGCAGGCAATACGATCTCCGCCACCGCCCAATGGTTTAGGTTGGTCCGCGTAATTATCACCACCTGCATGAACCACAATCGCTAGACCCTGTACATCGCTCAGTTTTAGGCGAGGGGCAAGCAGTGTTTCGTTGGCATCACCATTACTATCAACATTTAAAAGTGGTAAATCCCCTTTATGACCTGTTAAAGGCGTACCATGATGTGCAACATGCTCAGGGTTAAAGTGACTACCTGCAGCTAAAGCTGCACCGACTTTGCCATCTTTTTCAGCAGGATCACAACTGCCTTTCTCATGAATATGGAACCCATGTGGACCTGATGGTAAATGGCTTAAATGTGTACGAAGTAAAAGCCCTTGAGGACTGTCTTGTAGTGTTATCGTACCAATTTTCTCTTCAATACCTTGAGGACTGACTGCATTAATAGTGACTTTCTTCTGTGCAGAAGTTTGCTGTGATAAGGATGTAGTTGAACATCCTGCGCTGAAAAGCGCAGTGAACACACATAAAGCTGTAAATCGATTGATTACTTTCATTGTTATGATATTCCCGATAATTGTGCTCTATTATTCAAACAGACCGAAGCGAGACACTGTGTTAATAATCAGAGCGTGATTGTTGTAATTTCATTACAATGAAATAAGCTTCAAAAACAACAACAATCTGAAAGATTTTTGGCAAAAGCAATCTGTTTGTTTGCCATTAACTTAAAGCAGCTTCACGCTATGCAGGTATGTATTGCCTGAGCATATGAGCAAACAAGTGGGTTAGTTATTCAGTCAATTTATCTTGATGCTCGACTTCATGAATCCATTCTCGCCATATGGCAAGTAAAACTGCCAAAATCACGGGACCAATGAAGAGGCCAACTAAACCAAAACTGGCAATTCCACCCAGAACGCCAAACATAATTAGTAAAAATGGCACTTGCGTTGCCCCAGAAATGACCAGAGGACGAATGACATTGTCCGATGTACTGACAATACATATCCCCCAAGCTAAAACACCAATGGCTTCAACAATCTGTCCTTGAGAAAATAACCACAAGGCAACCGAGCAATATGATACGGGTGTGCCAAATGGAATCAGTGCCAATATAAACGTCACCATGGTCAGTACCATGGGATTTGGGACACCTGCAACGAAATAGCTTAAACCTGCAAGAATGGCTTGTGCAACAGCAGTTAAACCAATGCCATACACAACGGCACGGGTGGTTTCAGAAATGGTTTGCAAGTAATGATTGACGCGGGGGCCAATGACTTTCTCAAGTGCAGAACGTACCTGATGCAATAGGGATTTTCCATCGCGGTAAAAAAAGAACAAAGAGAGTAAAGCAAAGAATAATTTAACTAAATTACGGCTAATTTCACCTAATACAAAGCGACCATAATTCAAATGCCCTTGAATCCAGCTACCAATGGTTTGATTGAGCGAATTTGGATTATTGTTTAACTCATTCAATGCCTGTGCGATATCATTGCCAATAATAGGTAAGTGCAAAATAAAATCAGGTAAGGTCACGTGTCCAGAATAAATTTGTTGTTGTAATTCAATATAAAGATGGCGACCTTCATGTTGTAGCAAAACAACAGAAGAAATAAAAGGAATCCCAATCACCAATACAATGAGCGTAATCATTAAGGTGGCGCCAAGCGAAGGACGATGTTCACCACATTTACGTTGTATCCAGCAATAGACAGGCCAAGTCATATAGGCAACGATAATGGCCCAGACCACAGGAATAATAAAATATTTAAGGACACTGAAACTCAAATAAATGAGCACAAAGAACAGACCAAAAAGTAAAATTCGATTGAGAATAATCGGGGCAGATTTTTGCACGTCCGTCCTCTGGTAATAAAAATATTAAACAGTTTAAAAACTATTGAATGGTTAATTGTCCTTATCTTAACTGAAAAAAACGAGACGGCAAAACTTCAAGTCAGTTATCTTGTAACTATTCAATTTTGCAGATGTTCAGTGATATATGATCAGGATTGAAAGAATTAAAACCATTCAGCAGGATCATCAATGAGTCGATCGAGTACAGGCTGCCATTGTTTTTGAATTTCAACATATTGCTTTTGGTTCTGGTCAAAAATATTTAAGCCTTGCATGGCCAATTGGCTATAAGCACTGCGGTCATAAATCCATGCAATGGGTTGTTGTTCAATTTTATTAAAAAAATCTTGAATATCGCGTGAGCTGGTACTGTTTGGCTTTAAACGATTTGCCAGTAATAGAATTTCAACTTTACCTTTACGAATACGTTTAATGTCTTGCAAATGCTTTAAAAAACGACGCGTACTGTCGATATCAAAAAATGAGGGCTGTAATGGTGTAATGATGGCATGTGCTTCACTAATTAGTTGTTCTGCGTGGTCACCAGATAATGCGCCTGGTGCATCAATCACTAAATAGTCGAGCCCTTTAGGTGCGTCACCAATAGATTTTTCCTGCCGCCAGTCTAATCCTAAAATAAGTGATGCTGTTTTAGGACGAAACTTTAACCATTGCAGTGCCGATTTTTGATTATCTGAATCTGCTAAAGCAACTTTATAGCCTTTTTGAGCCAAAGCGGTTGCTAAAGTAATTGCAGTCATGGTTTTACCACAACCTCCTTTTTGATTTGCAATTAAAATCGTTTTCATAAGCCCAACAAAAAATGAAGATTCTTCCTTGCCATTACCTTAGCATTTTTTTTGTGCTTGTAGGTGACAGTTGCAGAAAGTTTGCGGCTTTCTTGGGTACAACATGTAAAATAATACGGTTTTCTGGTGCGATGAAAGTCAGCATTTAGCCTTGAATGAAATGAAGGAAAAAGTATGTCGGTGTGGTTAGCATTGTTGTGTGGTGCAGTGATTGGAACAATCATAACAGCAATCATTTTAAGCAGCAGCCGCAATGGTCGCATCAAAGCAGAATACGAGCATTATATTGCAGAATTGCAGCTTGAACATCAGCAAGCTTTACAGCTGGCACAACGGCGGAGTGTCAATACCAGTCGTGCGGTTTTAAAAGGTAAGATGGCAGAGCAATTTGCACCAGTCATGCCAGGGTTTCAATATTTGCCCAGCGACGCCAAATTTTTAGGTGATCCTGTCGATTATGTCGTATTCAATGGTTATAGTGAATTTCGTGATGGTGAAGGTGCAGCCGATGCCATTGAAGTGGTATTGATTGATATTAAAAGTGGCGGTGCCAGATTGACCAAAGGACAACAAGCGATTGCCCAAGCGATTCAGCAAGGCAAAGTCCGTTTTGAGACCATTCGTGTGACATGGGATGATGACGATTCTAACTAGTTGCACAAAAAATTAACAAATTTAATCTATGTTGTTACTGATCCTCAGCAGTGCTATATACTTTTAAAAATATAATAACAACGAGAGAAGAGGATAAAGAACATGCAATTTTATCATCGGTTGGTTTGTGCTTTGACTTTTGCAGTTGTGGCAATGAATGCTACGGCGTCTCAGTCTACAACACCCCAGAAAGTTGAATACAATATTGCCAATGGTTTAGCCCCAGAGGTGCAGTGGCAATCGATTTCGGTACTGCAGCCTTTTAAAGGTGAGTTTCGTATTTTAGGCTCTAAAATTTATACCGACGATGAGCAAGCGAAATTTTCACCCATTGATTATGCTGTAAGTTATGGCATATTTGCCGACCCAAAAATTGCCAGTCAAATTTCGGTACGTCAATATGATCGTTTTCTAAATTGGAAAATGAAAAGTTTACCTGTATCGCCAAAATTGGCCATGCAATATGTTTCAAATATGCACATCATTCCAGCAAATCCAGCGATTGCCCAAAAAATTAAACAGGTAAAACGTGGTGATTTAGTCCGATTACAAGGCGAACTGGTTGAAATTAAAGATAAAGATTTGGTGTGGCGATCTTCATTAACCAACAAAGATGTTGGCGATGGTGCCTGTGAATTATTTCGTGTCACTTCAATTCAATGGATTGAAAATTCCGAAATGTAAGGTTGAGCCTTAACTCAAAAATGCCGAGATCATCGGCATTTTTTATGGAAGTGTGGTGGCATTACCTTTATTCAGATGTTTTTTGCACAGATTTCCAATGGGCCAGTTGTTGTTCAGCCTGTACAATAAGAGACTGATCTTCATTATTCTTGACAGCCGATGCCGTTTGCTGTTGCTCTGCTTGTAGGCGATTTTCCCAGAATTGCGACAGTAGACCTTGAATATAATGGCCTTGCTCGGTTTTGAGGTCTAAATCTTTCAGCATATTCAGTGCCGATAATGTCTGATCGTGTTTACGTTGTGCCACGAACTCGGCATTTAGTTGCCCTTGCTGTTTGAGTTGTTGTAATTCTTGTGCCATATCATGAGAAATTTCCTGAAAGTTTTGATTAAACTGTTCAAATTGTGCAATGTCATGTGCATCATTGGGTGTCGTTGCAAAACGCTGTATAGTGCTACTTGTTGGCGCTGATGCGGTTGTGTCCGTCGAATCTTCGGTGTTCTTGTGCCGATCACATGCACTCAATGAGAGTGTTGCAATGAGTATGAGTATTAAAGTCCTAGATGTTATTTGCATGTTGATGTCCCCAAATATGACGTAATGTATATGTTCAGGTTTTATTGTGCAATAAAGTCGTAAGCATAAGTCAAATAAGGAAAAGCAATTTCATCTTGTGGTGATTTTCCCAAGTAATCAAAGACCACTTGCTCGAATTGCTGTTTTAGTTGTTGTTGCTGATGATCAGGCATCATGGCAATAAAACTGGTTGAAAGCAGTCGTTTACTCACCACTTGTTCCACTGTCCCGATATGTTGATGAATAAAATGCTGTTCGGTGTCCAGTTTAAACCATGACTGTTGTTCAAAAGCATGTTTCCATTCACCACTGTGAAAACGCGGTGTGTGTTGTTCTAAAGGCAATAAAATATCAGCAATCGCCTGTACCCAAGCAACACTTGTATCGCGTTGATTCCAGACTAATCCAAAATGCCCCTGTGGCTTTAACACACGATGAATTTCCTGCAAACTTGCTCGATCTGCAAACCAGTGAAAGGCCTGAGCACATAATACGGCATCAACGGTGTGATCGGGCAACGGCAGGTGATGGCTAAGCCCTTGCTCAATGCTGAGTTCTGGATGAACATGCTGGAATTGAGCACGCATTGCATCAACAGGTTCAATCGCTGTAATGTGTTGAGTGACTTGTTTGATATAGTGGGTGAATTTACCTGTACCTGCGGCTAAATCCACTACAGATGAATGATGGTTTAAATTTAAACCATTTCTAAGCCAAGAAATAACCTCTTGTGGATAACTTGGGCGAGTTTGTTGATAAAGTTCTGCACCAGAACTAAAGCCTTGTTGTGCGGTTGGATGAATAGTTGTCATATGTGTGTCCTCTTAAAATTCATTTTAAATTGAATGAGTTATATTTCTACTTGCAATGTTAAAATGATTGTTCCCTGATCTGTATCTTGATCATTCACTTAAATCTTATCAGGCTCAATAGTAAAATCGTAGTGATTCAAGTTGGAATTAGGCTGAAGCACTGAAAAGGGCATATAGGTTTGTAAAAAACTGCTTCAAAGTACACACATATCTAAAATTGTATTTCTGCTAGACATCCCCTAAAATTCCCACACAATTGATAAACAATAAGATGCACAGTAAAAATGATATTTCGCCCAGATACGAAGTCTGCGTGAAAGTGTCATATTTTGCCCTGTTTAATTGCAATCGCCTGCATACAATAGGCGTTTGGCATTTTCTTCTTATGTTATTGCGCGTTGCAATGATGTGATAGCCAATTTAAATTTCGGTGCGGTGATGGATAAACAAATAATTTTTGAAGATGAACATATTCGGGTCATTTTTATGGAAGGCAATTCGCAAGAATTGATTTTCTCATTTGGTGATTTGATTACCCGTGCCAAAGGATTGAGCATTAATGCGGAAAAATCGTTGTTGAAATATGAATACAACGTTATTGGGGTGATGCCAAAATTAAAATCATGGTTTCCTGCACACAGCATGCACAACATGATGGATGCTGTGCAGCCTATTCTAGATCGATTTGAGCAAGTGATTGGCTATGGTGGTTCCATGGGGGGATATGCTGCGATTAAATACTCGAAGCAACTGCAAATGAATCGAATTATTGCATTTGTTCCACAGTATAGTATTGATCCACAAGACGTTGAAGATCGCCGTTATGCCGAATTTTTTGATGTGGCGATTCATCGGGATATGCATATTAAAGAAGAAGACACTAACCCGAATAGTGAATATATTGTGGTTTATGACCCTTACTATACAGAAGATCGTGAGCACTATTTAAAGATTAAACAGCAACTTAAAAATATTTATACCCTGCATTTACCATTTACAGGGCATGAAGCACTTGCGGTGCTGGCCAGCTCCAGCTTACTCAACGATTTCATTCGTCATCCGTGGGATCAGGCTTATTTTTACCAAGAAATGCGCCGTGTCAAAAAGAACAGTAAGTTTTATTATCGCACCGTCATTCATAATTTACTCACGCGCCATAGCGCAGCCTTAGGACGCATTTTACGTAGTCATGATTTGCAATTAGATGACCAATATTTCGATGCCAATCTCAAGCAAATGATTACGCGCATTATGTTGAATAAACGCCAAGTCACCGAACAGGATTTGCAGAAATTAGGCATTAAGGTGAATTTGCCTGCCGAATATGCGCGAGGACAGTTACAGGACACACATGGTCATTTTTTGGTGTTCAATATCATTAGCAACAAAATTGAAAGTTATTCGCAAGATGCAATACAGCTTAATCACAAGTATCTCATTCCATTACTCACCAAAGCGACAGATCTGGCAAAAATTGAACTGAATGGCGAACGCTATTTCATCGCAATGAATGACCGCCGTGTGATTAAACTGGTGAAAGAGCAGGATGTACTCTCGAGCGATTTAAATCCAATAGTGTTGAAAAAATATGCAGATTACTATGCCTTGAGTTACAAGGATCTGAATCTGAGTAGTGATGATCTTGGTTTTTGTACCTTTGTTGAAGCCCCATTGCAGGAACAGGGAAAATTTCGGGTAGTCTAATCTATCGCGATAAAATCATTCCCAAAAGCGTAAAGACTTTAATAATCTTTGCGCTTTTTTTATGTGTTAAATTGGGCCATACTGTTCAAAAAATCGCTTAAATAATATAAACAAGGAGATGAGTCATGCAACTGAAAGCTGTTTATCTGGACGATGGAACACTTGATCAAAACGATTTGGACTTTAGCCCATTAGAACACGTTTTTACCCAGTTTCAACGTTATGCCTCGACCAGCCCAGAACAAACAGTGGCACGCTTACAACATGCTGATGTTGTATTGACCAATAAAGCGGTACTCACTGCTGAGATGATTCAACAATTGCCTCAACTTAAGTTGATTTTAGTCACCGCAACAGGAACCAATAATGTCGATTTAGTAGCGGCAACCGCGCGTAATATCCCCGTATGTAACTGTCAGGGGTATGGCACCACGTCTGTTGCACAGCACACCATCGCTTTGATGCTGGCTTTGGCAACCAATGTTGTGCAATACAATAACGCCGTCAAACAGGGGAAATGGCAACAGACCGAACAATTCTGCTTTCTCGATTTTCCAATTGTCGAACTTGCAGGAAAAACGTTGGGGATTTTAGGGTATGGTGCATTGGGGCAAGAAGTTGCACGTTTAGCGCAGGCTTTGGGCATGAATGTCATTGTGGGGAATTTGCCCAATCGACCACCACATGCAGGGCGCTTGGCGTTAGATGAATTATTACCGCAAGTGGATGTATTAAGTTTACATTGCCCACTCACGGAAGATACACGTCACTTAATTGATGAAAAGCAATTTAAATTAATGAAACCGAGTGCATTTTTAATTAATGCCGCACGAGGCGGAATTGTTAATGAACATGCGCTGGCATATGCCTTGCAACATGGCCTCATTGCTGGGGCAGCAACCGATGTGTTAAGCATTGAGCCACCACAACAGGGCAATGTATTGCTCGACCCCTCTATTCCCAATCTCATTATTACACCGCATTCAGCTTGGGGCAGTACGCAGGCAAGACAAAGCATTGTCAACCAAGTGGCTGAAAATGTGAATAGCTTTATCGGTGGGCATCCATTACGACAAGTGAATGCATCTCACTGATGGTATTCAATTACTGGTTTAGTGCTGTGCTAGTTCGATTGACTCATGGTACCTTGTTCGATCGGCACATTGGTTCCCGATGGACGCTGACCCGTGACGACTTCTTTGGTTTGTTGCCACTTTTGCGAACCTACATCTTTAATTTCAGTGGTTTTTTGTTGAATGGTCTGTTCTGCATTATTCCGATATTGTTTAGTATTGTCCCATTTTTGCGAGAGTTTATCGGAGGCTTTGGTCGCGCCACGCTGTGTTGCATTGCCGACGCGCTCAATGGTTTTCCCTGTTTTATAAAGCAGCACTTGCCCTAAATTCGGATTATCGGGAAGCTGACTTTTCGGTTGCGTTTGAATGGTTGATGCATTTTGCGTGTAACTTTGGCTCTGCCCAGAATTTTGGTTCAGTGGAATAGTTTGTGTTGTCGCAGCAGCGGTTTGTGTCGTATTTGCAGTGTTATTTGTATGACTAAATTGAGAATTCTCGGCGAAAACAGCAGTGGTGGCCATGCTCAAAGATGTGATAAGCCACAATTGACACAATTTCATAGGCTGTCCTTTATTGGATATTTACATGTAATTTATTTTAATGCTTTTACTTATCGTTTGGGGATGATGAGATAAAAGTGATACGAATGGGCAACGGAAGAGGGACGATTCTGCTAAAAAAGTGAAGCATTGAAAATAAAGAGATCCATCACAACACCATGTCAATATTTAGATCATGATGTTGTTCTGACGTCTCAGGCGTTCTTAAATATCAGCTACGAAAAGCGTAGTTTCCAAAACTTTACCTTTTGTTGTTTTAGATACGCCAATACATAAATTTTCTGGCGAATCGATATAAAAAATATTAATCGACTCCAATGTTTTTTGGCAAATTGCCTGTTTTTCAGGATTAAAAGAATTCAATTTCAATTTTTGTTGTAGATCTAAAACAAATGCTTCAGAAAGCGCGGTAAATGCCTGATCCGCTTTTTGCATGAAAAGTGCATTATTATTGGCTTCCCATTCCGATTGAGTGGCTCGATTCTTGCCAATGTATTGATAAAAACGTTTTGTTGATGCGTTCTGATCTGCAGCATTTTTGAAATGAGATTTCATGCCAAAATGAACATTCATCCAAGATTTTTCACGTAAAGATAGTCTAGAAAAAGGAACCAATTTAATATCTGCTGTTGGGTCATTCGTGAGCAAGTGGCTGGAATTGCTAGAAGATTTTTGACTCATCAATTCATTTACTTGATTTTTCACAAACTTGTCAAAAGTAATAGGGCGATTGAGTGTGCTTTTTTCAATAGCATTACTATTAGATTTTTTATCAATGGCCGTTGCAATTCCTACGCCAACCAAGCCAAACATCCCTGAAACTGGGCTTGAAGTCGCATTACGTGCATCGCCTACAGTAATCTGACTATCTTTAATGAAATAGTCACCCGCTCCCGATTCTGTCATTGCTGAGATTTGTTCAGATGACACAGTAATTGTTTGTTGGTTAGTGGTTGCATAACGGATTGGTTTGGTTGTTACACATCCTGTAAAAATGACAGTTGTAAGTAGCACTAGAAAAACATTAATCTTCATTTTTTGCCCCAAAGCGTAAATTTTTGTATTGCTTTTGATGTTTTTTGATCAAAGCGCTGCATTATAAGTTGGTTTTAAAGAAAATTAATCATATTTTTTATATTTGGTGAATTATTGTCCATAATCTTAAGTGTTTAAGGGTGCTTCTAATCAATAAACCTTAATTTAAAATTAAATTTACTGATTGGCGGTCATTCATTTTGAAAACGAGAACAGCCGCCAAGGCAGTCAGTGAACCGTGCCATTAAGCTAAAATAAAAGTGGTGGATTCTGAATCGTGACCATCATCTTTGAAGAAAATGATGTGTTTCAACCAGTGTGGCAAAATTTTGTAAGGCCGCAAAGTAAGCGAGTTGTACTTGTTGAGCAGGGACAATTTCGCCTTGCCATGTCAAATCACAGGTAGCTGTTGCATCAGCAATTAGGATAGGATTGAATCCAAGTTCACGGGCTGCTCGAGTGGTTGAATCGACACAGTTATGTGTCATCATGCCACAAAGAATGACTTGTTCGATCTCAAGCTTTTGCAATACCTGTTGTAAGGAGGTATCAAAAAAGCTATTCGGATAATGTTTTTCAATCACAATCGACTGTTTTTGAATATCAAAAGATGGATGTAGCTCTACCCCATATGTCTTTGCTTTAAAAAATGTCGGCTCTGGTTGATTGCTAATATGTTGAATAAAAATAATGGGTTGATTGTCTTTCTGAAATTTTTCAATCAATTGATGAATCTTTTCTAAGGCTTTTTCAGGTTGATGTAGTGGCTTTTTGCCTTCGGGGAAATAGTCATTTTGCACATCGATGATAATAAGCGCTTGTCGCATAAAAATACTCGAATAAGTCGTTAATGAGACAAGCATAAAAAATTGGCTTGCAACGGTACATGGCACAATGAAAGAATAGTTTGAATTTTATTTTCATGATGAATGAATATGGATATTGATCAGATTGACCAGCAAATTCTATTTTTATTAAAAGCAGATTCACGTTTAACCCATAAACAAATTGGGGAACAGGTTCATCGTAGTGGGCAAGCAGTTGGTTTGAGAATTCAACGATTGATGGATTTCGGAATTTTACAAAGCTATACCATAAACATTCACTATCAACAGCAACAGTTCATTCGTCTATTTATGCAACAACCAAAATTTGCAGAATTAGAGGAAATCGTCAATCAATTCGTTCAGGTTAATCATTGTTATAAAGTGGCAGGCGAGGCATGTTATTTGGTCATTGCACATTTTGATCATGCACAACTTGCGCTATTTGTCGATAAAATTTCCTCGTTGGCACGTTATACCGTAGAAACTGTGATGCATGAAGTTGATCTTAATAGCAGTCTTGGCAGATTGATTCAAATAAAATAAAAGCAGACCGAAGCCTGCTTTCAAAAAACATGAAGTGCTTAACCCTGCAACACACTTACATCAGCCACAGCCGTGAATAATCCACGTAACTGTGCCAATAAACGCAAGCGATTGGCTTTTAATGCTGCATCATCAGCCATCACCATGACATTGTCAAAAAATGCATCAATTGGTGCACGTAAAGCAGCAAGTTTAGACAACGCTTCGGTATAGTTACGTGTATCAAGTAACGGTTGTACCACTGGTGTGATTGCAGACAATTCAGCAAATAATGCTTTTTCGGCATCTTCAACCAAATTCGCTGCCACGATATCGCCAGTTGGAGCTGCTTCTTTTGCCAGAATATTCGCAACACGCTTGTTGGCTGCTGCTAAGGCTGCTGCTTCTGGTAAGGTTCGGAAATGATTGACGGCATTCACACGTTTGTCAAAATCCAGTGGCGATTTTGGTGCAAGCGCTTGAACGGCTTGAAGAACATCAACCGCTACGCCTTGATCTTCATACTTGGCACGATAACGGCCTTCTAAGAATGCAACTGAATCGGCACGGGTCTTGTTATGGTCTTTTACGATATCGCCATAGCCTTGAAGGGCAAGATTTACCAATTCTTCAATGGTAACGTCCAATTCATTTTCAATGATTAAACGTAAAATACCAATGGCTGAACGGCGAAGTGCGAAGGGGTCTTTCGAACCTGTTGGTGCCTGCCCAATACCAAAAATACCGACCAGTGTATCTAAACGGTCTGCAAGCGCAATGGTTGTGCCTGTTTTTGTTTGAGGCAGGGTATCACCTGCAAATTTTGGCAGATATTGCTCACCCAAAGCGTTGGCCACTTCACTATTTTCACCTTCGATGCGCGCATAGTAGGTTCCCGCAATCCCTTGTAGTTCTGGAAATTCACCCACCAACTCGGATGTTAAATCGCATTTTGCCAATAATGCTGCTTTTTCGGCATCTTGTGTATTGGCACCTGTAATGGCTGAAAGCGCCACCGCAAGTTTGGCAATACGTTCAGATTTATCCCAAAGCGTACCGAGTTGTGCTTGGAACACCATATTGGCTAATTTTGCTTTGCGAGATGCAAGTGGTTGTTTCTGATCTTGCAAGAAGAAAAATTCTGCATCTGATAAACGCGGACGTACTACTTTTTCATTCCCTTCAATAATTTGAGTTGGATCTTTTGACTCAATATTTGAAACAGTAATGAAATAAGGTTGTAATTTACCTGCTGCATCAACCAAACAGAAATACTTTTGGTTGTCTTGCATGGTGGTAATGAGTGCTTCTTGTGGTACAGCCAAATAGCGTTCTTCAAAAGTTGCACGCAATGCCACTGGGAATTCAACAAGAGCAGTTACTTCATTGAGTAAATCTTCAGGCACAATCGCAATCGCATTGACTTCATCTGCTAACTTTTTCACCTGTGCCTGAATTGTAGCTTGACGTTTTTCAAAATCGGCAACCACATGGGCATTTTCCAATGCAACTAAATAGTCGTTGGCATGGGTGAGTGCAATAGCTTCAGGTGCATGGAAACGGTGTCCATAGCTGACATTGCTTGCGATATGGTCTTGAATCGTTGCAGCAATGACTTGATCGTCTTTTAATAAGACCACCCATTTCACAGGACGGACAAATTCGGTGCGGCTTGCAGCAGAACGCATCCGTTTTGCAATCGGTAGATTATCTAAAGCCGTTTGTAAAATGTCTGGCAATAATGCATCAAGGCTTTGACCTTTGATGTCTTTGTAATAACACACTTTTTCAACTTTACCTGCATGGAAGGTTGCAACTTGCTCCGCAGTGATGCCTTGACCACGCATAAAACCTTCCAAAGCTTTGGTTGGTTTTCCTTCACTGTCAAATGCTGCTTGTACCGCAGGACCATCAAAGCGTTTTTGGCTATCGGCCTGAGCGGCATCAACATCGATAATTTTTAATGCTAAACGGCGTGGTGCGGCATATGCTTCGATCTTGGCAAAGTTTAAGCCTGCCTCTTTTAAGCCTTTTTCAGTTTCAGCTTTTAATGCATCACGTAATGTTTTGAGACTCTTTGGTGGAAGTTCTTCACAGCCCAATTCAAATAAAACGGTATGTTTCGACATTATTTATTCTCCGCTTTGGCTACGTCTGCATTGGCTTTTTCTTTCAATGCTTCTGCTTCAGTCTGCGCCTGAATTTGAGCGAGCACTTCATCACGCAATGCAGGTTCTGCCATTGGGAAACCCAATTTCGCACGTGCTTGAACATAGCTTTGAGCAATTGCACGTGCGAGTGCACGTACACGTAAAATATAGCGTTGGCGTTCGGTAACAGAAATTGCACCACGTGCATCTAATAAGTTGAAGGTATGGGATGCTTTCATCACTTGCTCATAAGCAGGTAATGGCAATTGGGCTTCGATTAACCGATTAGCCTCATGCTCATAGAAATCAAACAATTCAAATAATTTATCAACAGGTGCATATTCAAAATTATAGGTCGATTGCTCAACTTCATTTTGATGGAAGACATCACCATAGGTCACGGTACCAAACTGACCTTTGGTCCACACTAAATCATAAACAGAATCAACACCTTGTAAGTACATTGCAAGACGTTCTAACCCGTATGTTATTTCACCTGTGACAGGGTAGCACTCTAGCCCACCCACTTGTTGGAAATACGTGAATTGCGTGACTTCCATTCCGTTAAGCCAAACTTCCCAACCCAGTCCCCACGCACCTAAGGTTGGTGATTCCCAGTTGTCTTCAACAAAGCGAATGTCGTGGGTCAATGTATCAATCCCAATTGCTTTGAGGGAATCGAGATAAAGTTGCTGAATATTATCTGGATTTGGTTTTAGAACCACTTGAAATTGATAATAATGTTGTAGACGGTTCGGGTTTTCACCATAGCGACCATCTTTAGGGCGGCGAGATGGCTGAACATAGGCAGCATTCCATGTTTCAGGTCCCAAAGCGCGCAAGAAGGTTGCGGTATGGAATGTGCCAGCACCGACTTCCATGTCATAAGGTTGTAAAATCACACAACCTTGTTCAGCCCAGTAATTTTGTAAGGCAAGAATCAAGCCTTGAAAAGTATCAATATGAGAGATGGCGCGACTCATGTAGCATCCACGAATTTATGAGAAAAATTGCCCTAAGTATAAGGATTTTGTGGATGCGTGGCAAAGGCTTAATCGGTGAAAATCATTACAATGGTTTATCTTGCCCAACGGTACGTACAGGGTGATCACCATAATGTGGCTG
>JASGGM010000022.1:0-17730 GCA_047605045.1 Acinetobacter sp.
CATTTGCATATCTACAAGCACATACAATATTAATAAATAGTGCACGTGGTTCAGTAATTGCAGAAAAAGACTTACTCGAAGATATTGCAAAAACAGGTCGACAAGTGGTGCTCGATGTATTTGAGCATGAACCTTTGATTTCTCAGCAATTGTTGGAGCAGATCAGTTTGGTAACGCCGCATATTGCGGGATACAGTCTGGAAGGAAAGGCGCGTGGTACGCAAATGATTTATGATGCTTTTTGCCAGAAATATAATTTGCCAGTGGAAAAAGATTTTAGAACACAACTCCCAACATGTGAGCAGTTTTTTCAGTATTATGATTTAAAACAGGTTTTGGCTGATCATTTAGTCAATATTTATGATATTGCTGAAGATGATCGTCAACTGAGATCTTGTGTGGAGGATGGGCAAGTCAATCAAAAAGCATTTGATTTACTTAGAAAAAACTATCCATTGCGCCGTGAATGGGCTGCGCATGGAGGACCACAGGCATGAGCCTATCCTACCAACCCACTTGTGATTTAAATGCATTAAAAGCACGTGCAAAACTATATCAACAAATACGGCAGTTTTTTGCTGAACGCAATGTTTTGGAAGTTGAAACACCAATTCTTTCTTCCGCTGCCGTGACCGATGTGCATCTGGCTTCAATTGCAGCACAACGTCATTTACAGGGTAAACTACATACCCATTACTTACAGACCTCACCAGAATTTCCCATGAAACGCTTATTGGCGAGTGGGAGTGGGGCGATTTATCAGATTTGTAAAGTATTCCGTGATGATGAGCATGGGCGCAAACACAATAGTGAATTTACGATGCTGGAATGGTATCGACCTGAATTGAGCTTAAACGCGTTGATGCATGAAACTGCCGACTTGATGGGGCAATGCCTTGCACATGTGTATGATGAGTTTCGCCCGTTGGTTCTTAGTTATAAACATGCATTTCAGGATCGTTTAGAGATTAATCCCTTGCAAGCCAGTTGGCAGGAGTTAAGAGATACTGCACGCCGTGTCGGTTTAAATATCGATTTGGGTGAAGATCGATTAGGTTATATGGATTTATTATTTTCACATATGGTTGAACCAAGTTTAGGCTTCGACACACCTGTTTTCCTAACCGATTTTCCACCTGAAATGGCATCTCTAGCAAAAATAAAACACGATGAAGATGGTGAAGCAGTTGCAGCGCGTTTTGAAGTGTATATTGAAGGTTTAGAACTTGCCAATGCGTATGATGAATTGGTAGATGCAGATGTATTACGGCAACGATTTATATCCGATAATGCACAACGCGTAGAAATAGGTCTAAGTGCCATGCCAATAGATGAGCATTTGTTGGCAGCCTTACCCCATATGCCAGCCTGTAGTGGGATTGCACTGGGCATTGATCGGCTATTGATGGTAGCGCAAAAACAGTTGAAACTTGAAAAAGTGATTACGTTTCCTGCCAATATTGCCTAGCCAATGTTACTGCATTGTGTTTGAGATGAATGGATATAAAAATAAACGGGTCGAAAGTACCCGTTTTTTACTTCATTCTTGAATAACCAGATCGAGGAAAAGATTATGGTTAATCGATTTGCATGGGCGTTTGATGTTCTATTTTGAGTTCGGCAAGTGCTTCAATACGGCGTTGAATCAGCATTTCACCAATATCTGGCCCTTTAATTTCAGCAGGTAAATCATGTGCTTTAATCGATCGAACGCATTCGATGGCACGTTTCATATAGTCTGCTTGAGGGTAAGGCCTGTTTTCGAGTCCTAGGCGGCCACGTGCATCACATTCACATGCCTGTATAAAAGCATAAACGCGCTCAGGACGACGTAAAACATCTAAACGTTGTAACAACCGCCATAAAGTCCCTGATTTTAAAGTGAGTGCTTGATGGCATTTTAAATGTTCTTTGCACACCGAAATTGCAAATAATTTTAGCGGTGTCGGTACTTTTAGGCGTTCACATAATTCAGTCACAGGGACTACACCACGTTGTTCATGCAAAATATGACGAGGCAAAACTTCGGGAGGCGTTAAGGCCTTACCCAAGTCATGTAGTAATACTGCAAAACGTACATCTAAACTGTAATTTGCCTGACATGCTTGCTGTAACGACATGAGAGTGTGAATGCCACAGTCAATTTCGGGATGATATTCGGGACGTTGCGGAATACCAAACAATGCATCAATTTCTGGAAATAAAACTTTCAATGCACCACAACGACGTAAAACGTCAAAGTAAACATCGGCCTGCTTTTCCATTAATGCACGAGAAGTTTCTTTCCAAACCCGCTCAGGGGTTAAGCTATTTAACTCACCTGATTCAGCCAGCTTTTTCATTAGCTCAAGGGTTTCATCGGCAATGGTAAAACCATATTCAGCATAACGTGCGGCAAAGCGGGCGACACGTAAAACACGTAGAGGATCTTCGATGAATGCATCGGAAACGTGTCGTAAAATTTTATGATGGATATCTTGTTGACCGCCATAGGGGTCGTAAATATTTCCAGAGGCGTCCTGAGCAATCGCGTTAATGGTCAGGTCACGTCGAATGAGGTCTTGTTCAAGACTGATATGCGGTGAGGTAAAAAATTCAAAGCCATGATAGCCGTGTCCTTGTTTACGCTCTGTTCTTGCCAAAGCATATTCTTCTTTGGTCTCAGGGTGTAAAAATACAGGAAAATCCTTACCGACAGGGATAAAACCCTGAGCCACTAATTGCTCAGGTGTCGCACCTACCACAACATAATCTTTTTCTTGGTAGGGGTGTCCTAACAGTTGATCCCGAACTGCGCCACCGACTAAATAAATTTGCATTAAAAAACCTCTACTCTTAATGCAATCATGCAACAGAATAGAGGTTTGTACAAGCCTAATTCGTATTATGCTTGTTGATCTTGCTGTATTTCAGCAACGGTTAATGCTGTCATATTCACCACACGACGCGTTGTTGCAGTTGGTGTTAAAATATGAACAGGTTTTGCTGCACCTAACAAGATTGGTCCAATAGTAACATTGTTCCCTGAAGTCGATTTCAACAGGTTAAATGAAATATTGGCTGCATCAAGATTTGGCATAATCAACAAGTTTGCAGAACCTTTGAAGCGCGTGTTTGGATATGCAAAATGACGAATATTTTCATCTAATGCGGCATCCCCATGCATTTCACCTTCAACGGCAAGTTCAGGCGCTTGTTCAGATAACAGTTGGTAAACTTCACGCATTTTCTGAGCACTTGGATCACTTTCATTGCTACCGAAACTTGAATGTGACAACAATGCAACGCGAGGTTCAATACCAAAACGACGAACTTCAGCCGCAGCCAATATGGTCATTTCAGCCAATTGTTCAGCTGTTGGATTGGTGTTTACGTAAGTATCAGCGATGAATAAGTTGCGATCTTCTAGCATTAATGCATTGAGCGTGAAGAAGTTATTCATACCCGCTTTAAGACCAATGGCATTACGTACAAAGTCTAAATGGATGTCATAGCTACTGTATGTACCACAGAGCATGCCATCGGCATAACCAAATTTAACCAGCAATGATGCAATAAGCGTTGAGCGACGACGTGTTTCACGTTGTGCAAACTCAGGTGTTACACCTTTACGCTTCATGGTTTCGTAGTAGTCTTTCCAGAATTGCTCGTAATGCGGGTTTTGTTCTTGGTCGATGATTTGAATATTCTGACCATTCACCAAGCGTAAACCAAGCTTCTGGATATTCGCTTCAATAATCTGCGTTCTACCCACCAAAATTGGTTGTGCCAAACCTTCATCTACCACAACTTGGGCAGCACGTAATACGCGATTGTCTTCACCTTCGGCATAGGCAATACGTTTTGGTGCACTTTTGGCTTGTGCGAAAATTGGTTTCATTACAAAAGCAGAGTTATAAACAAACTCAGACAATTGTTGATGATAGGTTGAAAAATCCTGAATTGGACGCGTTGCAACACCAGACTCCATTGCCGCTTTTGCAACAGCAGGTGCGATTTCTAAAATCAAACGTTGATCGAGTGGACGAGGGATTAAATAATCGCGTCCAAAAGAAGATGATTTTTCGCCATACGCAGCAGCATCTGCTTCGACATGTGCCATACGTGCAATGGCATGTACACACGCGATTTTCATTTCTTCATTGATGGTTGTTGCACCAACATCCAATGCACCACGGAAAATATACGGGAAGCAAAGGGCATTGTTTACTTGGTTTGGATAATCCGAGCGGCCTGTTGCCATAATGACATCTGGACGCGCTTCGTGTGCATGTTCAGGTAAAATTTCAGGATCTGGATTGGCTAAGGCAAAGATGATTGGATCTTTGGCCATTTTCTTCACCATGTCTTTGGTGAGAATGCCTGCAGCAGATAAGCCAAGGAACATATCTGCATTGTCCATGACTTCATGGAGCTGAGATTGTGGAATATCTTGTACATATTGTTTTTTAGAATCATCTAAACCGTCACGAGAGGTTGTTAATAACCCACGAGAATCGGCAACAATGATATTCTCTTTTTTTGCACCTAAGGCACATAATAAATTTAGACAAGACAGTGCAGCAGCGCCAGCGCCAGAAGCAACGATTTTAATCTCTTCAATGTTCTTACCTGTTAATTTTAAAGCATTTAACAGGGCAGAACCAACGATAATACTTGTTCCGTGTTGATCATCATGAAACACGGGAATATGCATGCGTTCGCGTAACTTTTTCTCGATATAGAAACACTCAGGCGCTTTAATGTCTTCGAGGTTAATCCCACCGAAAGTTGGCTCAAGCGCTGCAACGATATCGACAATTTTATCTGGGTCATTTTCAGCAATTTCAATGTCAAAAACATCAACACCAGCGAATTTTTTGAATAGGACGCCTTTACCTTCCATTACAGGTTTTGAGGCTAAAGGTCCAATATTACCTAATCCGAGTACGGCTGTTCCATTACTCACGACAGCGACCAGATTACCTCGTGCAGTATATTTAGCGGCTGTAGATGGATCGCGTGCAATTTCTAGGCAGGGTTCTGCTACACCTGGAGAATAGGCCAGAGCTAAATCGCGCTGATTACTCAGTTGCTTAATTGGTGTGACACTGATTTTACCTGGGCGAGGAAATTCGTGGTAATTCAATGCTTGCTGTTTTAGTGTTTGATCGTCCATTGGAATCCCATTTACAACAGTGTGAATCAGAAAAATGAATATTTCTGACAAAAAAATCTCATCGACTATAGCATTTGTTTCATAATTCGCACAGGCGAAAATGCTTAAATTTTTGTATGTTCAAAGGCTTAGCCATAAATATAAATGATGTTGCAATTTTTAAGCGATAAAATAAAAATAAGTATTTAATTTATATGATTAAAATAAAAAATAAAACATCATCATTTCACACAAATTATGGCTCATATCTGGGCGTAGAACGCACCAAAATGTTGAGTTTGGAAAAAATTAAAGGTAATTCAGGATGGATAATGCCACCACGGGTGCAGTTTCGGTACGTAATACCCGTTCGCCAATACACCAATTTAAAAAACCAGCATCATTTGCTTGTTGAATTTCTGCATCACTGAGTCCACCTTCTGGACCAATCAGTAGGGCAAGTTGTTGTAGGCTTAAGGTTTGAAGATCTAAGCTTTGTTTGTTGGGTGCCAATACCAGACGCGTTGCGGGCAGTTCATGCTTAAACCAGTCTTGTAATGTAACAGGCGCTAATATTTGCGGAACAATATTTAAGCCACATTGCTCACAAGCGGCAATGGCGATGGATTGCCAGTGATCAATTTTCTTCTGATCACGATCATACTTGAGCCGCATTTCACAGCGTTCACTGGTCAGTAACTGAATTTGATGGACGCCTAATTCAGTCGCTTTTTGAATGGCATAATCCATTCGATCGCCTTTACTCATGACTTGCCCAAGCACAGCCTGAAATGCAGGAGTTCGATTGTCTGGCAAAAACTCAATCACATGAATAGCGGCTTGTTTTTTATTGATTTCAACCAGCTCAACAGTATATTCACCACCTTGACCGTTAAATAAGATGGCCTGATCTTGCAATTTGGCACGTAGTACCCGAACCCAGTGATGAAACACGGTTTCAGTTAAAACGATTGTTTCACCTACATTTAATTCGGATTCAATGTAAAAACGGCTCATGGTGTTGCGACTCTTATTTGTGCAGGTATAAAAATTCAAGGAGAAGGGATGTGTGAATCATGATTGTCCTTATTATTTTTAAATCATGACAATCTCCCTCCTCAAAGGGAGACTGTGCTTCTATATCATCACAAAAAATTTTTGCATGATTTAGATTATTTAAAGAACAACTTAGTATTTATACGCATCTGATTTAAATGGACCTTCTACAGGTACACCTAAATAGTCAGCTTGTGTTTGTGTCAACTGTGTGAGGACACCACCAAAACCGACCACCATTGCAGCGGCAACTTCTTCATCTAATTTCTTCGGAAGTAATTCAACACGAATTTTTTCAGCTTTTTCAGCTTCAGAAAGATCGGCAAATTTCTCATTAAATAAGTAAATTTGACCTAGAACCTGATTGGCAAATGAACCATCCATAACACGTGAAGGATGGCCTGTTGCATTGCCAAGATTGACCAGACGACCTTCAGAAAGCAAGATCAGGTAATCATTTTCATTTTCTGAACGATAGACTTGGTGTACTTGTGGTTTGACTTCAACCCATTTGTAGCCACGAAGGTAAGCGGTATCAATTTCAGTATCAAAGTGACCGATATTACATACCACGGCGCCTGCTTTTAGCGTATCTAACATGACAGAATCACAGACATGGTAGTTACCTGTTGTGGTCACGATTAAATCAGTATTTTGAAGAAGATTTAGATCGATGTCTTCTTTCTTTCCTGTCTGGATACCATTTTTATATGGAGACACAACTTCGTAACCATCCATGCAGGCTTGCATTGCACAAATTGGATCGACTTCAGTCACGCGAACAATCATACCTTCCTGACGGAGGGATTGTGCAGAACCCTTACCGACATCGCCATAACCAATGACCAATGCACGACGACCTGCAAGCAACATGTCTGTACCACGTTTAATGGCATCGTTTAAAGAATGACGGCAACCGTATTTGTTGTCATTTTTCGATTTTGTGACCGCATCATTGACGTTGATTGCTGGTGCTTTCAATGTACCTGCTTTCCACATGTCAAATAAACGCGCAACGCCTGTGGTAGTTTCTTCAGTAATTCCATGAATTTTTGTGATTAATTCAGGATACTTTTCATGAACCACGGCTGTTAAATCACCGCCATCGTCCAAAATCATATTGGCATCCCAAGGGGTGCCATTAACATTGATTTGTTGTTCCAGACACCAGTTGTATTCTTCTTCAGTTTCGCCTTTCCATGCAAAAACAGGAATACCACGCGCTGCAATTGCTGCCGCAGCATGGTCTTGAGTCGAGAAGATATTACAAGATGTCCAACGAACTTCTGCACCTAAATCGACTAGAGTTTCAATTAAAACCGCAGTTTGAATAGTCATGTGGATGCAGCCAAGAATTTTGGCACCAGCAAGCGGTTGAGATGCTGCGTAGCGTTTACGCAAGCCCATCAAGGCTGGCATTTCAGCTTCAGCAAGTTTAATTTCTTTGCGGCCATAATCGGCAAGAGAGATATCGGCAACTTTGTAATCGTTAAATGAAGCATTTTCCGCGTTCATCAGGATCTCCTAGAGAAAAATTATCTGGATCATTCAGTTCGCGGATGCCGTTGTTTTGACATTGGATGGATTCATCACAACCTCTAAGGTCGAGCCTGGCCAATAGGTCTGTTATCTACAGTCATTGGTCGCAGCATCCCTCGACTGGGCATATTGTACTTGGATTTTAGTGATCATCCAACGTCAAAATTATGAAAATATTTTTAAACCCTTAAAAATATTTCAGTATCGTAATATGTTTGTTCTGGTGTTTAAATTTTGAAAACGCCAAAACAGCAGGATAAAGTAAAAACGTGAGGAGGAGCGTGATGATCCACAATGAGGATACCTGCTCAACACCGAAATATTCACCCTGCGTTTTTCCCCAAATATTGATGGCGATGAAATACAACAGTTTTAAAACGTACAGATGTAAGATGTAAAAAAACATTGGAACAGAACCAAATACAATCAGTGGTTTTACCCATGCGTGCTGCTCAATGCGGTTGAGTCCCAATAAAATTAAAATACCAAGACCACAATTCCACAAAATAAACAATAATGATGGCGGGTATTTGGTAAGGTTGAAAAAGCTCATTAGTGTTTCAAGGGGCGTATCAAATGTTTGCCAAGCTTGATCGCCATAGATATTGATCAAGCGGAGTACAAAAAACAAGACCAGACCCAGCAATGCAAATTTGAGCAGCTTTTTGTTACGCTGTTGAATAGAGATCGATTGTTGGAAACAACTTCGCCCTAAACAATAGCCCAAGAGAATGACGCCGATCCACGGTAAAATTGGGTATGAGGTTCGTAAGCGGATGACTTCTCCGAACTCAATCCAACCGCGTTGATGTAAAATATTCCAGATTTCATGCAGAATGGGAATGTTTTGAAACGTTAGTTGATCCAATAAATTGTGTAAGGCAATAACACCAATTGCGATGATCCATTGCAGTTTATTGGGCAGGGCAATAAGTAAACTGAGTACCAACATACTCAGGCCAATGGCCCAAATGACTTGTAAATAAATCACTTGCGGTGGAAATTGCCCCGTCCATGCAAAATTAATAATGGTTAATTCTAAAATAACCAAGAATAATCCACGTTTAAATAAAAATTCTCGTGTTGCCTGAATACTATACTTTTGTTGATACAAATAGGCGGATAAGCCTGTTAATAAAACAAAAACAGGGGCACAGAGATGAGCCAAGGTGCGACTGAAAAATAACGCAGGCTCTACTTCGCCAATGTGCATGGGGTCGCTTACTTGATGATGTAAATAAAATGTTTCGCGAACGTGATCGAGCATCATGATGACGATCACCAAACCACGCAAAGCATCAATGGCTTGTAAGCGTTGAGATAGTTGTGCTGACATAATTAAAAAAACAAAAAAAGTAATGTTATAAGATAACAGAAAAAAGCGTTTTAAAGCTAGATGAACACATATTATTCTATGAAATAGGAATGACAAAAAAATGAAAACCCTTCAAATAATGAAGGGTTTTATATGGTAACAACCAAATTTAAAATTTAAGCTTCAATCACTTGCACAGCGATTTTCTTTGCAGGATCTACTTTACGACGTACCGCGGGTACAGGCTCACCGTAATATTGACGATCTGCAAAATAGCTTGAACGAACCATTGGCGCCGACCAGATATTTCTAAAGCCAAGTTTACGCCCATGTTCTGCATAACGTTCGAATTCTTCTGGTGTTACAAAACGATCAATTGGGGCATGTTGTTTGGACGGCTGTAAATATTGCCCGATGGTGATGTAATCGACATCATGCGCACGTAAATCATCGAGTAGGGCGATCACTTCTTCTTCAGTTTCACCCAAGCCCACCATCAAACCACATTTTGTTGGTACATCAGGGCAATAGTCTTTAAACATTTTTAAGAGATTTAAAGAGTGTTGATAGTCAGAACCTGGACGCATGGCTTTATATAAACGTGGTACAGTTTCAATATTATGGTTGAATACGTCTGGTGGGCATTCCGTCATAATACGCAGCGCGATATCCATACGACCACGGAAATCTGGAACCAGAATTTCTAGTAGTGTATTTGGACTGAGGCTACGAGCTTCTTTAATACAGTCAACAAAATGTTGTGCGCCCCCATCGAGCAAATCATCACGGTCTACCGATGTAATTACAGCATATTTCAAACGTAAGTTAGAAATGGTTTCAGCCATATGACGAGGTTCATCGGGATCCAGTGCATTTGGGCGACCATGTGCAACGTCACAGAACGGACAGCGTCGCGTACAGATATCACCCATAATCATGAACGTTGCTGTACCGCCACCGAAACACTCAGGTAAATTTGGACAGGCAGCTTCCTCGCAAACAGTGTGTAATTTCTGAGAACGTAAAGTAGTTTTAATGCGCTGCACTTCTTCAGGTGCAGTCATTTTGACGCGAATCCAGTCTGGTTTACGCGGTACTTCTACAGTCGGAATGACTTTAACAGGAATTCTTGCGACTTTATCCGCACCACGTAGCTTCACACCTTGTTCTGGCTTACGGTTATTGGTCATATTCAACTTTTCCACTGTTTGACGATGAGCTAGTTTAGTGTCTAATGCGCATTAGTATAACGAAAACTAGATTCTTTAGGGGGAATTTCCCATTCATGAAATAAATGTTGACATAAAATATATAGGGTAGGGAAATGTAAGAAATTCCACATCTTGAGCCTTATTTTATTATAAAATAGGGCAAAATAAGTGTAAGGAAGTATTGAATGCCACGCAAGAAAGAGGTCATCACAGGGAAATTTGTTAAATATGATGCCGTTGTACTTGGCTCTGGTCCTGCTGGTGAAGGTTCCGCCATGAAATTGGCAAAATCGGGCAAACGTGTCGCAATTGTAGAAATGCGTGATCAACTTGGGGGAAACTGTACCCATGTTGGTACAATTCCGAGTAAAGCTTTACGTCAAACAGTTTCTAGTATTATTCGTTATCAACGTAATCCACTGTTTCAAAAGGTTGGTGACTGGAAAAAGTTCACTATGAAACAGGTATTGAATAATGCCCATCGCGTGATTCAGCAGCAGGTCGCCACACATTCACGTTTTTATGAACGTAATAATATTGATGTATTTTATGGTCGCGCTTATGTGCAAGATAAAAATACGGTATTCGTCTTTACACCAGAAGGTATTAAAGAAACGATTACGTTCGATGAATTGGTCATTGCAACGGGAAGTCGCCCATATCAACCGAAAGGCATCGATTTTAACCATCCCCGCGTGTTTGATTCAGATAAAATTCTCGATTTAGATTACAGCATTAATAAAATTATTATTTATGGTGCAGGGGTGATTGGTTGTGAATACACCTCGATTTTTATTGGTCTGAATCATAAAGTCGATTTAATTAATACACAGCATAAATTACTCAGCTATCTCGATGATGAAATTTCAGATGCCTTGTCCTATCACTTGCGTGAACAAGGGGTTTTAATTCGTCATAATGAGCAAATTGATCATTTAGAAACCTTTGATGATCATGTTGTACTTTATCTACAAAGTGGTAAGAAAATTAAAGCCGATGCCATTTTATGGTGTAATGGACGTTCAGGAAATACTGATGGTCTAGGTCTGGAAAATGTCGGTTTAACGCCAAACAGCCGTGGGCAATTGACGGTGAATGAGAAATACCAGACAGAAGTTGAAAATATTTATGCAGCAGGCGATGTTGTGGGCTGGCCATCATTGGCTTCGGCAGCCTATGACCAAGGGCGTTGTGCTGGTGCAAATATGAGTGGTGAGGAAAATGTAAAACCTGTTACGGATATTCCGACAGGGATTTATACCATTCCAGAGATTTCATGTTTTGGTAAAACAGAACAGCAATTGACCGAAGAAAAAATTCCATACGAAGTGGGACATTCTTCTTTCCGTCATTTGGCACGTGCGCAAATTACGGGTGATACGGTGGGGGAACTGAAAATATTGTTCCACCGAGATACCTTAGAGATTTTAGGTATTCATTGTCTGGGTAATAATGCTTCTGAAATTATTCACATTGGGCAAGCGATTATGCAAAGTCCGAATAATACCCTGAAATATTTTATAGAAACGACATTTAACTATCCAACGATGGCAGAAGCCTATCGTGTGGCGGCTTTAAATGGTTTGAATCGTTTATTTTAAAGGGTTTAAACAGTTAAAACAGGTGGCCATGGTCACCTGTTTTTTTATTATTTGAAAATTTTACAGCTATTGTTCTGAATGGGAGAGAGGCATCAATGAAATTGAGAGTTAACCCTGACGTGCTTTAAAGCGTGGATTAGATTTACAAATAACAAAGATTTTTCCTCTTCGACGAACAATCTGGCAGTCTGATGAGCGCTTTTTGGCAGTTTTTAATGAGGATAAGACTTGCATGGAGAGAATTCCTTTAGTATTTGGTTGTGATGTTATAATATAACATGTATTCTTTGTTTTTATCTAGTGGTGATATTTAAATCGGTTTGAGCATCCAATTTTGACAGTAAGATAAAAAACATACAATCGTGTGCTGTATTTGCATTGGTTTGGCGCAATTTTCGCTATACATTTATATAGCGTTATTATTGAAATGAATGAAATCATGCAATTTTTAGAAAAACCTAAACAAATCAATTTATTAAAACAAAAACACTGGGTTGCACAACTACAATTAGGTTTTGAAAAACAAGATATTCGCACCATAATGACTCACAGAAAACATTTTGGCCCATTAAGGGTGCAAAAAATGTTGTGGCCAGAAAAAACAGGAGTTTGTCACGCCATTATTGTGCATCCGCCAGCGGGTATTGCGGGTGGAGATTACTTAAGTATTGAAATTCAGCTACATGATGGTGCGCACGCTGTAGTCACGACACCAGGCGCAGGCAAATGGTACAAAACCAATGGACGACAAGCACATCAAATTATTAATATCAATGTGGCTGAAAACGCGATTTTTGAATGGCTGCCGCAAGAGGTGATGTTATTTGATGGCGCACAGGCGCATGCTGAAACGACAATTTGTTTGCATGAACATGCAAGTTTTATTGGTTGGGATATGTTGGTAATTGGTCGTCAAGCCAGTGCAGAAAGTTTTCAACAAGGTGCTTATTATAGTCAACTGAATATAGTGCAAAATGATCGTTTAATACTGACAGATCGTTTGAGCTTTTTAGGCAATGATCGTTGGCTAAGCTCTTGTTTGGGCATGAATAATCATGCAGTGATGGGAAGTTTTTGGGCTGTGGCACCACAACACTGTCGTCGTACAGAGATATTGCTTCAACATATTGAATTAATTCGTGAACTCATGATGCGTATGGATGTCCCGGTTCAAATGACTTTATTAGATGGTGTTATTTCAGCACGGTATTTAGGGGATGATGTACGCCAGTGTCATGATGCTTTTGCGGCCATTCGAGCGAGATTACGACGCTATTGGTTAGATTTGGATGAGGAATTTCCAAGAATTTGGCGTACTTAATTTTTCTTGAGGTGGCGGTAAATGAGACGTCAGATGATCGTGTAGATGGGGCAATGCTACGTCATATTGCTTATTTTCAAGACATCTAGAAAAAGTATGCTATTTTCTAGCATATATTTTGCATATAGAACTTTGTTGCGATTCAGGAAAGAGATATGGAACTCAATCCCACTGAAAAAGATAAATTACTTATTTTTACTGCTGGTTTAGTGGCTGAACGCCGTAAAGCCAGAGGTTTAAAACTCAATTATCCCGAAGCCATTGCATTTATTTCTGCTGCTCTTTTAGAGGGAGCAAGAGATGGTATGACCGTTGCTGACCTAATGCATTATGGTACGACGTTACTCAAACGTGATGATGTCATGGATGGCGTTGCGGAAATGATTGCCGAAGTGCAAGTGGAAGCAACATTTCCAGATGGCTCAAAACTGGTCACAGTCCATCAACCCATTGTTTAAGCATGAGGAGTAAGCCATGATTCCTGGTGAAGTCTTTACCCAAGCGGGTGACGTAGCGCTAAACGTTGGACGTAAAACCTTGAAAGTGACAGTCGCCAATACGGGTGATCGTCCAATACAAGTCGGTTCGCATTTTCATTTTTATGAAGCGAATGATGCCTTGCAATTCGAACGTGAGCAGGCGAAAGGCTTTCGTTTAAATATTGCAGCAGGTACTGCGGTTCGTTTTGAGCCAGGTCAACAACGAGAAGTTGAGTTGGTCGAATTGGCTGGGCATCGGGTCGTCTATGGCTTTGCAGGTCGTGTAATGGGTGCTTTAGAGTAAAAGCATGATGATGCGCTTGTGAAATTTCTTTTAATTTTATCAATTCTGTTTGAGACATGACGTAACCAATCGTCATGTCAATCATTAGGTCAAGCAAGTGATTAAGCGGAATATCCTAAGGTTTTCACAAGAGCTCGAATAAGTAAAAAGGATGAAACCATGAAAATGTCACGCCGTGCATATGCCGAAATGTTTGGGCCAACCGTGGGTGATCGGGTTCGTTTAGCGGACACTGAACTCTTTATTCAAGTAGAAAAAGACCTGACAACCTATGGCGAAGAAGTCAAATTTGGTGGTGGTAAAGTAATTCGGGATGGCATGGGGCAGTCACAATTATTGGCTGCCGATGTTGCAGACACGGTCATTACCAATGCACTTATTGTTGATTGGTGGGGGATTGTTAAAGCCGATGTCGGACTGAAAGATGGGCGTATCTGGAAAATTGGTAAAGCAGGAAATCCTGACATTCAACCAAATGTGACCATTCCTCTGGGCGCTGCCACTGAGGTGATTGCAGGGGAAGGACAAATTTTGACAGCAGGTGGTGTAGATACCCATATTCACTGGATTTGCCCACAACAAGTAGAAACAGCTTTAATGTCTGGCGTTACTACTATGGTTGGTGGTGGAACAGGCCCCGCTGCAGGGACATCGGCCACCACGGTAACCCCTGGGCCGTGGCATATCGCAACGATGTTACAATCTATAGATGATCTGCCGATGAATATTGGTTTATTGGGCAAGGGGAATTTGAGTCTGCCTGAACCCATTCGAGAGCAGATTAAAGCGGGGGTCATTGGTTTAAAGCTGCATGAAGATTGGGGCTCGACACCTGCCGCCATTGATAACTGTTTAAGTGTTGCTGATGAGTTTGATGTGCAAGTTGCGATTCACACCGATACTTTAAATGAAAGTGGTTTTTTAGAAGAAACGCTTGCGGCATTTAAGGGGCGTACCATTCATACCTATCATACAGAAGGGGCAGGTGGTGGACATGCACCAGATATTTTAAAGGCCATTGGTCAAGCGAATGTGTTGCCATCTTCAACCAATCCGACGCGTCCATACACGGTCAATACCATCGATGAGCATTTGGATATGTTGATGGTCTGTCACCATTTAGACCCTGCAATTGCTGAAGATGTTGCTTTTGCAGAAAGTCGAATTCGCCGTGAAACCATTGCTGCTGAAGATATTTTGCAAGATCTGGGGGCAATCGCCATGATGTCCTCCGACTCGCAAGCCATGGGTCGGGTCGGTGAAGTGATTATTCGTACTTGGCAGACTGCGCATAAAATGAAAGTACAACGCGGTGTATTACAAGGCGATACCGCACACAGCGATAATTTACGTGTAAAGCGTTATATCTCTAAATATACGATTAATCCTGCTATTACACATGGTATTAGTCATGAGGTGGGATCGGTTGAAGAAGGAAAATTAGCAGACTTGGTGTTGTGGAAACCTGCATTTTTTGGGGTAAAACCCTCCATGATTATTAAAGGTGGCATGATTGCAGCGGCTCCAATGGGGGATATCAATGCTTCAATTCCAACCCCTCAACCCGTGCATTATCGTCCAATGTTTGGTGCATATCCGCGTGGTGTACACCGTACCTGTTTCACTTTCTTATCACAAGTCGCTATCGACAATGATGTTGCAGCACAGCTAGACCTGAAAAAAATGATTAGTCCATGTAAAGATACACGGCATATTCGCAAGCAAGACCTTAAACACAATGACTATTGTCCAGTGATGGATGTCCACCCTGAAACCTATGAAGTTCGTGCAGATGGTGAGTTGTTAACATGTGAACCTGCCGAGGTATTACCTATGGCACAGCGCTACTTTTTGTTTTGAGATTGGCATGATGAAGATTTATACTCAGCGACTAGAGAATTTTGATGTTAATCAACAAGATGGTAAGGAGTTGTTTGCAACCCTTGCCTTGACTTTTGACACTCGGCAAAAGTCACGTTTTCGAGCAACGTTGCATGATGGCACAGATATTGGTGTAGATTTACCTAGAACGGGCATTCTGCGTAGTGGTTCATTTATTGCCACGACATCAGGTGAAGTATTACGTATTGACGCCAAACCTGAGCGTTTGATGCAGGTCACAGGTGAGACAGATTTTGATTTACTCAAAGCTGCTTACCATCTTGGTAATCGTCATGTCCCTTTAATGTTGACACCGACGGCTTTGTATTTCGAACCTGATCATGTATTGGCTGAAATGGTAGAAGGTTTGGGATTAAACATCACTGAACTTGATCATCCATTTGAACCTGAAAGTGGTGCGTATGCGCAACACAGCCATGACCATCGTTTGAGCCCAATTAAGGCATTGCATCATGTCCACCCATAATGCAACACAGTTACTTAAGTTACTGACGTTGTCTTCTACTGCTTTGCCTGTCGGAGCATACTGTTACTCGCAAGGTGTAGAAAGTGCCATTCAAAATGGCATAATTGTAGATGAACAGAGTGCCAAAGCTTATTTTGATGATGTGCTTGAAATGCTGTTACTACGTTTCGAACTCCCTGTTTTGAAACGTTTGATGCAGCATCATAATGATGCAGAACAGTTTTTAAAATGGGCCGAAATCTATAAAGCCAGTCGGGAAAGTCGAGAATTATTGGCAGAATCACAACAATTGGCCTTCTCGTTGAATGCATGGATTAGAGACGTATTGCAGATGCCAGTTGAGGTAAAAAAACAATTCGGCTTTGTATCTGTTTATGCACAACTATGTGGACGCCTCAGCTTAAATATTGAAGATGTTTTAACGGCTTATAGCTTTAGTGTATTAGAGAATCAGGTGCTTGCAGCGGTGAAAACAGTACCTCTTGGGCAAATGGCAGGACAACGGGTGCTGTGGTATTTACATAACCTCATTCCTGATGTGGTACAACGAGCCATGCACTTACAGGATCATGAACTGAGTAGTGCTTTACCGCATTATGCACTCTTGAGTATGCAACACGAAACACAGTATTCACGTCTATTCCGATCATAGAATAGTCGATCATAAATGAAATAAAGAGGGAAAAGACATGACTGAACGTAGTCCATTGCGTGTTGGAATTGGTGGGCCAGTAGGGTCAGGTAAAACAGCGTTAACGCTGAATTTATGTCGTGCTTTACGTGATAAATATAATATGGCCGTCGTGACCAATGATATCTATACCAAAGAAGACTCAAATTTTTTAACCCGCAATGAAGCCATGAATCCAGAGCGTATTGTCGGTGTTGAAACAGGAGGATGTCCCCATACTGCAATTCGGGAAGATGCATCGATTAACCTTGCTGCAATTGATGATTTATGTGAAAAGTTTGATGGTTTGGAATTGATTATTATTGAAAGTGGTGGGGATAATTTGGCAGCAACGTTTAGTCCTGAACTTTCAGATTTAACCTTGTATGTGATTGATGTTGCAGGGGGGGAGAAGATTCCACGCAAAGGTGGACCGGGCATTACCAAATCAGATTTATTGATCATCAATAAAACAGATTTAGCGCCAATGGTTGGTGCTAATTTGGCAGTGATGGATCAGGATGCCAAACGTATGCGTGGAGATAAACCGTTTATTTTCTCTAATATGAAAACTGAAGATGGTTTGGCGGAAATCATTACATTCATTGAAAAACAAGGGTTATTTAAATCCTAAAGAAATAACCTTATAAGCTTTCAAATCTATTTGAAGGATTCACGTTACTGACCTGAATCCTTTTTTTGCATTAAAAAGGCCTGAACAGTACCTGC
>JASGGM010000023.1:0-17517 GCA_047605045.1 Acinetobacter sp.
TGTTAATTAATGGCATTAAACAGAGTTCAAGACAGGTATTACCAGGACAATTTATTTATCAAACCAGTCCATCGATTACAGGTACGGGGTCAGCACAATTGGTGATTCGAGATGCCAATGGTCAACAAAGGACTGTAAATTTCTCTTTGTATGGTACCACCCGCTTACTAAAACCCAAATTATCTGACTGGAGTATTAATCTCGGCGTTAGCCATTTAGATTATGCAATCAAATCTTTTCATTATGATCATTCTCCTGTATTAAATGCTTCTTATCGCTATGGTTTGAGTAATGATTTAACATTGGAAAGTCATATTGAATATGCAGAGGATTTGGCTATGGGAGGTGTAGGCTTTGTGCAACGCTTACCAATGCAATTGGGATTACTCAATGGTTCTTATAGCTATAGTTCACTGAATCAAGATGAGGGCTCGCTCTACTCAATAGGTTATTCATGGAACAATTCCTTCCTTAATTTTTCTTTGAGTCATCAACAAAAACAAGGGGATTTTGGCGATATCGCTTCATGGCAAGGTACGGTATTTAGTAAACGTACAGATCAGGTCTTTCTCGGGATTAACACGCCTTTTGGGCAGTTAGGAAGTAGTTATATTCGTCAGCAAACAAGTAGTACCGATAATCAATATGGAATTTTAAGTTGGTCTTATGTTCTACCAGCATTGTGGGTAATTCAGCTTAATTATAATCGGGATTTAAGCAATAAAAGTAATTCGGCCTATTTGTCTCTTTCTATTCCGATGGGACGTCGCCATTATGCATCTGTAACAGCACAAAATAGTGAATCTGCTGATACTTTCTCGGCTACTTTAAGGCAAAGTGCTGCACAAGATGAGAAGGGCTGGGCATGGCAAGCCAATGCCAGTCGTAGCAGTTTAAATAATTCAACGCTTCAAGGTCAGCTACAGCGATACAATCAATATGGGGAATGGTCTGTATTATTGGAACAATCCAGATACTCAGGGGAGCGTTATCAATCCGCAACACTATCTGGTACAGGTTCTTTATTATTAATGCAAAAAAGTGCTTTTCTGATGCGGCAATCTTTAGGAGCATTTGCTTTGGTTTCAACCGATGGTGTTCCCGATATCCCGATTAAACTTGAGCATCGAACCGTTGGACGTAGTAACCAAAAAGGTCTATTTCTATTAAGAGATTTAAATGCTTACCAACATAACATGGTGACAGTCGATGCGATTAAGCTTCCATTAGACTACAAAATAGACACAACAGAAATTGATGCGGTTCCGCAAAGTAATAGTGGTGTATACGTTGTGTTCCCAATGTATCGTGTTAAATCGTTTCAGTTTATTGCAGTTGATGAGCAGCAACAACCGATTTCATTAGGTGCGAGTGTCTGGAATACAGATCATCAACCGCAAGATGATCTACCTGAACAAACCATTGTTGGACGGGATGGTATGATTTTTCTAGAAAATCCCAAAGCATCGAAGGTATATATTTTAAACAATGATCATTACTGTAAAATAGATTTGCCGAATACCAACACACGCTATGGATTTATCGATTTAGGAACATTGCCATGTCTATCAATATCAAAATGATATATTTTGTTCGGGATAAATCCAGTATTTATAGCTTATGCAGTTGGGCTGTGCCATGTATCCTACTATTTTTAACGAGTTTTGTATTTTCAAGTCAGCGCGCATTCGCTGGAGTGGGTACGGGTTCATGCTGGATGGGTACATCGCCTAGTCTTAATTTTGGTGGAACTGTCAATTCTAAAGGTGCCGTGAGTAGTAGTACCGTTCCCATTCATTGTAATCAATATAATCATACCACTACAGTATATGTAACCACGTGTATTTATGCTGGTGAAGGTGATCCAGCTATTGCTAATAATCGCCGCCGTTTGGTCAATTATGGGAGCAGTCCATCGTATCTCAGTTATGATCTATTTTATGATGCCGCTTTAAGTAGTAAAATTTATACCACATTACAAGCAGCGACTTTGCAATGTACGAATAAAACGTTTTCAGTGTCAGAAAATAACAAGACGGTTGTCATTCCGCTTTATGGGAAAATTTATAGCAATCAGAATGTTAGTGCTGGCGTTTATCGATCAAACAGTATTCCTATTTATGTCATGTGGGCATTTAGTAGTACCAATGCACCGACAGCCGCTGAAGTTGTTTCAACCAATACTTTGCAATCAAATAACTTCGTTGTACAGGCAAGTTATGAAAATAGTTGTATATTGGCCAGTGCGCAGGATTTAGATTTTGGATCAGTTATTGATCTATCACGTAATATCACAACGTCAACGCAAATTTCGCTGACTTGTCCAGTCAATACCTCCTATAGTATTCGTATTGATGGTGGCGTAAATAGCCAAAATGGCATTCGTCGTATGAGTAATGGTACAGACTATATTAATTACGAACTTTACCAAAATGCAGCCATGACAGATGTTTGGGGTATTAATACAGATATCTCACAGGGAGGAGGGAATGGCAGTGTTCAAAGTTATCCTATTTATGGCAAGATCCCTGTGCAAAGCAGCAAAGTATCTTCTGGTGCCTATAGCGATACCGTCACTGTATATCTGACTTATTAGATATTGATGGTTTATAGATCAGCAAACATCGACGTGTTCATACTCTTCGGTAAATAATGCATGGAATTCTGCAAGTATTTAGTATCTTTTTAAAAAGTTTAATAACTGATGGTTGCAGTCACAGTATCAGTATACTGTCCTGCAGCAACGTTGGTACTGCCATTATTAATTTCCCCCCAAATATGAATTTTTTGAACTTTTCCTGATCCAGTATTCGTGTAAGTGTTTACACTGTTCCATTCTTTACTTAATGAAGCATCTTGGTACAAGGTATAGGGGATTGTTTCCGTGTTAGTAGCATTTTGGTTTGACATTGCACCATGACCTAACAGTGAAATGTTGTAAGGTGTGCCATCGGTACACATGACATCAAGCGTTCCTTGTGCGGAATGTGCTTTGGCAGAACGATTTATACGACCAAAATTAATATCGGAAGCTTGCCGAGAGGAGATATTGCATGATTCATTTATAACAACCCTTATACTAAAACGTGCATTTGATAACGGGGCAGCTTGGAGTTGCATTACATTTATATATGAAAAAAGGATGAAAATTATACAAACTATTTGTTTCATGTCATGTTGCAATGGCTTTATCTATTATACTCTAATTTAACTATGAGGCACAGGCAAGTAAATGAGTTAAATTTCTTTAATGGCTATGAAATTTAAAAGAAAATTTAAGGAAATTTTTAGAATAGATGAGATCATAAACCAAATGATGAACATTGTTTTTGAGTCGTCATATGCGAAAAATTCTGTTCGATTAATGAGTTTTACAAGAGATTAACGGCATAGAAAAACATTCATATTCATGTATTGCTATACGGGACAAGCAGATACACAAATTAACGCATTTTTTTGATAACTTTCAATAATTCAGTAATGGCTTCTTCTCCACCATCTTCAAGTACTGCTTTACGTACACATCCATTGGCATGGTCGCTTAGAAGTTGAGTGGAGACTGCATCTAATGCCGAGCGAATTGCAGAAATTTGAGTCAGGATGTCGATGCAGTAACGATCTTTTTCAATCATCTGTGATACGCCATTGACTTGCCCACCGATACGACTCAGCCGATTGAGTAGCGCTTTTTTATGGGGTTGAATTACCATTTTACCATTGGCATCCAACAACTGCTCTGAACAATGAATACACTGTGTTGTAGCGGTCGCTAGTTTCTTGGGTATCACTTGTTCAGAGTCGGTGTTTTGTTTACGAGTACGTTTTGTCGTAGCCATGCATGTTCCATAATTTAAAAAACGAGGTGACTTTTTCTCGATTTCAATGATTATGCTACATCAATACTTAAAAAGTCTAGCTACATCGTATTTCAGTGTTTTTTTATTGTTAATGTATAATCATGATATTTAATTAAATTTTCATGGTGGGCTATGCTTACAATTGTTGAATTTGGAAGTAAATTGAGCAATAGTTGGTAAGCATGATGCTCATTGTCATTATCTAATGCCGATGTAGCCTCGTCTAAAAAAACATAATTGGGCTTATGCAACAATACTCGAGCAAATGCCAAGCGTTGTTGTTCTCCACCCGAAAGGCATTTCTCCCAGTAATCTATTATGTGCAAATTTTCAATTTTGCTGTCCAATCGAACGAGTTTCATGACGTCTATACACTGAGTATCGTCAAAATCAGCTTCTGTTTTTGGGTAACATAATGCGGATTTTAAAGTACCATAAGGTAAATAGCTTTTTTGTGGCAAGAAAAATAAATGAGCATCTTTGGGTAAATAAATTTCTCCTTTTCCATATAACCACAAACCAGCAAGCGCCCGTAAAAAGGTACTTTTACCTGCACCTGAAACGCCTTGAATTAACCAACGCTCTCCAGCGTGAATCGTTGTATTGGGTATAGGGGATAACAGTTCCCCATTGGGTTGTTGCAAAGATAATCCTCGTAAGGTTAAAGATCGTTGTGTCGTATTGTGTATTTTAATATTGGCGGTTAGGGGCTGTTGTACCGCCCACTCAAATTCCGATAAACGCTGTAAAATCGCACGAACTTCAGCAACTTCTTTAAAATTATAGATAAACCAAGAAAAGGCCTGTCTTAAACGACTAAAGCTATTGCTGGTTTGCATGACTTGTCCAATGGTAAGTTTCTTGGCAAAATATTGTGGAATAATTAAGAAATAAGGTAGATAACTACCGACATCAATATATACGGCTTCGGTAAAGGTAATGCGTTTGGTATAGGTCATTAAACCGCGCCAATTTTTACGAATAGCGGAAAATGAAGCCAAAAGTCGTTGCTTTTCGGTATATTGACCTTTATATAATGAAATTTGCTCAGCATTTTCTCGAATTTGCATAAGTAAATAACGAAAATCGGCTTCGTAACGTTGTTGTTTATAACCTAAACCTACAATCGGCCGACCGACTTTTTCCATAATGATTGAGCCGAGTAGTGCATAAATGAGACCGATCCAGAGTAAAATTCCGGGGATACTAAAATCCTTGCCAACCGCATGAAAACTCCAACTTTCAGATAAGCCCCAAATGACAATGCTATAGGAAATTAAATTAACAAAGTTTTTTAAAAATCCTGTAAAAAGTTCCAAACTTTTGACTGCGAGCAGATTTAAGTCTTCAGCAATACGCTGGTCAGGGTTATCTGCCAATTTTTGTTGTTCGATATGGTAAAATTTATGATTTTCCAGATATTGATATACAAAGTTATTTGTTAGCCAACTACGCCAGCGAATTTCTAGTAACTGTTTAAAATACAAACTAAATGTGGTGCTGGTGACACTTGCTACCATTAAAATAAATAGGCTATACATTAAAGGCTGAATTGCAGAAAGGTTATATTCTGCCAGAGCATCGAAAAAATCTTTTTGCCAATATGTGATGAGTACTGCCGCATAAACTGTGGCCATATCCAAAGCGATAATAAAAATTAAAAGCCCACGTGCTCGCCATTTATCTTCGGAGAACCAGTATGGTCGAACCACCTGCCATGCTGAAATTGGTGTTTTCATATATTTCATCTTCTATTGGGAAACAATAAAAAAAGACAGGTTATTTCGAAAGAAATAACCTGTTGGAGAGAAATCAATATTTAAAACGGAAGCTTAAGGTTGCATTGCGTGGTGTTCCATAAACGTTATAGGTATTCAATAAACCAGTTCGTGCATAATATTTTTTGTCCGTTAAATTTTCCGCATTTAAAGCGACGGTAATATTTTTATTAATCTCATAGCTTGCGGATGCGCCGAGTAATGTATAGCCCCCTTGTGTGCGAACTTTCTCAGTGCTAAAAATAGAGGAATATTCACTGACCGCATTCAGCCCAATACCAAATTTTAAGCCAGATAATTTTCCTTTTTTAATACTATAATGGCTCCAAATTTTTAGACTATCTTCTGGTTCACCATTACTATAAGGCAAGCCTTCATAACCAACGTCATCTTTGGTGTATTTATTGGTTGCGTGGGTATAGCCTAAGCTAAGGTTCCAATTTGGAAGTGGACTGCCGCTAATTTCAAATTCCCAACCTTTACTTTCGACTTCACCAGATGCGATGTAATAGTCTTCATTATTTGGGTCGGTCATTGGTCGGTTGACATCCTGAAGCAGGAAGGTTGCAATCGATACATTCAATTTGTCATTAAAGAATGATCCTTTTGCGCCAATTTCAAACTGCTGTCCCTGACGTGGTTTTAAGTATGAACCATCTGCTGCTTCATAATCTTGTGGAATAAAGATATCTGAATAACTGCCATAAACAGAAATTTGTTTATTAATGTCATAAACAATACCAGCATATGGTGTAAATTCAGAGCTGACACTTTCACCTTTTGACCACGCTGTTGGTGTAGATGGCGCAATGCTACGGCTCTTATATTCATAGTCACTTAAGCGTCCGCCCAAAACAAGAGTCAGCGGATCTAATAATTTTATACGTGCCTGACCATAAAATCCGCTTTGAGTCGTTGTGTTTTCGGCACCGAGGGTATGGGTTAAATAAGGTTCAGCAATATCGACATTATAAATATTCACATTCGTATGGGTACTGGTGCCACGTGCGCCAGTATATTGAACATTATAGAGGTCGTAGTTATAACCAATTAAAAAATTATGTTCGCGGTTAAACAGATGGACTGGCCCACCAAGGTAGAGGTCGACTGCTTTGCGTTCATATTCATAGCTATAATCGCGGTCGCGTGCATAGGTCAATGTCGAGGTTTCGGTGTTGAGACCACTCGAAGCAAAAGTATCTTTGTAGTCATAATCACGGGTAACATATCTGGCTTTTGCTGTTGCCGTCCAACCGTTATCAAAACGGTGTTCTAAAGCAAGTACAGATTCATTGGTTTTGCTTTTGTTGGTTGTCCAAGCGGGTGAAGGGTTTGTTGTGCGACTAATATTTTTTAATAGCTCACCTGTTGTACTATTTGCAGGTAAACCAGAGTAGTTTGCATCGGTGTCATTGCTTTGTATCGAGTGTGTGGCTGAAAGCGTGGTATTGTCGGTTAAGTCATATTCTAAAACCCCATAGCCCACAAATTTACGTTGATGGGTTTTGTCATAGAAGAAATCACGATCTTGCGCGATACCAACAAAACGACCGCGTAGAGTCTTATCTGTATTTAAAGGACCCGTAACATCAATTTCTGTTCGGTAATTATTCCAGCTACCGCCACTCACTACACCGTTAACGGCAAATTTACTCAGGGGCTTTTTCGTAACGACATTGACGGTTCCACCTGGATCACCACTTCCACTGAGTAAGCCTGCGGCACCACGCAAAACTTCGACCCGATCATAAATCGCCAAGTCAAATTGTTCTGAACCGCTTAAGCCGTTATAACTTGGAATACCATCAATGGTCGTGTTCAAGCTATAACCGCGTGAACGGAATTGGCTTTGGGTTGAGTCATTTGGAATAACGGTAAGTCCTGTCACTGTACGTAAAGCATCATCAAGTGAGGTAAGGTTTTGATCTTCAATACGTTGTCGTGTAACGACTGAAACCGATTGTGGAATTTCTTTTACTGTCACGGGTAGCTTTGATGCGATCGTGGTTTTCTTCGGAATATAGGCTGTAGAAGACTCAGTTGTATTACTGCCCCAAACAGTAATGGTTGCAAGTGTAATGGCGTCGACGCTCTCGTTCTGAGAAGAATCTAATTGTTGCTGGACGCTTTCTGCGGCTAATGTAAGCTGGAAAGGAAGAATCAGACCTGACAATAAACCAAAGCTTCTAAATTTCTTATACCACACAGGGGTATAGTTAGTGTAATTTTGTAACTGATTTGGATGCATATGATCCTCGCTAATAACATAGGGTTAATGGTTAACTTCATGTTTATAAACTAGAAAATATAATTTCGACTCTGCTGGAGTAAATGTATCGTAATTTTATGTAAACACAACTTACAAATAATCAATTCTTATAAGGTTATGAGAAAATAAAAACTTATATTTAAATTTATGATTTTTATGAATTAAAATTTCTTATGAATTTTAATTCATAAATATACCTATATGGGGTATTTGATCAATATACCCCATATGCGTATTATATTAAGGCTTGCCAAGAGAGAATTCCGAATGTCTGAGTCCAATTCAAAAACACTGGTGTTACCTATTGAGGGTATGTCATGTGCGGCTTGTGCGAACCGAATTGAGAAGGTGCTAAACAAACTTCCAAATGTTGTTGCACAAGTGAGCTTTGCCAGTGAGAAAGCACAAGTGGAATTGCAACCTGAAGCAAAGACAGAAGATATTCTGGCAGCAATAGACCGTATTGGTTTTCATGTGCCACAACAAAAAGTGGAGCTGGTTATTTCAGGTATGAGCTGTACAGCCTGTGCTGCACGTATAGAAAAAGTATTGAATAAACAAGAAAACATTCATGCCAATGTTAACTTTAGTACAGAGCATGCCTATGTTGAATACACTGCTGGTATAATTGAAGTTAATGATATTATTAAAAAAATAGAAAAAATTGGCTTTGGTGCGAGTGTATTGCAAGACAATAGTCGTGTAGAGGCCAAACAACGTAAACAAGCTGAATGGCGGCATCTACTCAAACTTTTTCTGATTGCAGTCATTTTCACTTTGCCCTTAATGGTTGAAATGGTCGGTATGCTCACGGGGGCACACCATGAAATTATTCCACGGTGGTTGCAATGGTTGTTCGCAACACCCGTGCAGTTTTATTGTGGCTGGCATTTCTATAAAAATGCATATAAATCCTTACGTGGTGGCAGTGCAAATATGGATGTATTGGTGGTGCTTGGGACTTCCGCAGCATATTTATTTAGTGCAATTACAGTATTATTCAGCCTCGATACACATATTTATTTTGAAGCAAGTGCGGCTGTCATTACGCTGATTTTATTGGGTAAATTACTTGAAGCCAGAGCAAAAGCAAAAACAGGTGCAGCGATTGAAAGTTTACTGAATTTACAGCCACAAATTGCACACATTGAAAGAAATGGAGATGTTCAGGATGTTGCATCTGCATCACTTCAAGTTGGTGATATTTTTGTGGTGCGTCCTGGTGAAAGTGTTCCTGTAGATGGCGTGATTATTGAAGGAAGTTCGGAGTTTAATGAATCGATGCTTACAGGCGAGAGCATGCCTGTATTGAAACAGGTTCAAGATACGGTGTTTGCAGCAACATTAAACCATAATGGTGTGTTACGCGTTCGTGCAACAGGGGTAGGGCATGATACTGCGTTGGCCAAAATTGTGACTTTGGTAGAACAGGCACAAGGATCAAAAGCCGATATTCAGCGTTTAGCAGATAAAATTTCAGGTATTTTTGTACCCGTTGTGGTGAGCATTAGCCTTGTAACACTGATACTGACATGGCTTTGGGTTAGTTCATTTACTGTGGCATTGGTCAGTGCTGTTGCTGTGTTGGTGATTGCCTGCCCATGTTCACTTGGCTTGGCAACACCAACGGCAATTATGGTGGGTACAGGACGTGGCGCACAGGCAGGTATTTTATTTCGTAATGCCGAGGCATTGGAACGTGCGCAACAAATCAAAACGTTGGTACTCGATAAAACAGGCACGCTTACGGAAGGTAAACCTGTTGTACAGCAACTCATTTTGGCCGAAAGTATTGAAAGCAATCCAGAAGCCGAATCTGAGGTATTGGCATTAATTTTAGGTCTAGAACGCGATTCGGAACATCCTTTGGCACGGGCAATCGTCGATTATGCCGAGGCGAGAAACATTCAGGCGGCAACAGTGAACAATTTCAAGGTCACTGTAGGCAGAGGTGTCTCTGCAGAAGTACACGGGGAAATTGCACTTCTAGGTTCACCAAAATTTTTAGCCGAACAAAATATTCATGTCGATGAAAGCCTGTCTCATGCGCTAGAACAAAAAGGCTATACCGTCATTGTGGTTTCACTGGCGGGTATTGTACAAGCGTATATTACTTTGGCAGATCAATTACGTGCGGAAGCTATTTCAACTGTCAAAGCATTACAGAATAAAGGGATTGACGTAGTGATGCTTACGGGAGATAGTCCCCGCGTGGCACAAGTTGTGGCCGCACAAGTCAATATTAAACATTTTATTGCTGGTGTTTTGCCTGAGCAAAAAGCAGCTGAAATCGAACGTCTTAAACAGCAACATAGTGATAACAACAAAAGTGGTTTAGTGGCGATGGTTGGCGATGGAATTAATGATGCACCCGCACTTGCAATGGCTGATATTGGCTTCGCAATAGGTGCTGGCTCTGATATTGCACTAGACTCTGCCGATATTGTATTAATGCAAAGCCAACTTTCAGGTTTATTGAACGCTATTGATTTATCACAAGCTACGTTGGATAAGGTCAAGCAAAATTTATTTTTTGCATTTATTTATAATATTTTGGGAATTCCATTGGCGGCATTTGGTTTACTTAATCCTGTACTGGCGGGTGCGGCAATGGCACTGAGTTCAGTGTCGGTATTAAGTAATTCATTGTTACTTAAACGTTGGAAAGCCAAGGTTTAATTTTTAGTTTAAAGGAGATTTGCAATGTCATCTATCGTATTAACCGTAGAAGGTATGTCATGTGGCGGTTGCAGTAGCAAAGTCGTTAAAGCGGTTGAAGCACTGGAAGGTGTGAATAAAGTTGATGTGGTTCTGGATACAGGCAAAGTCACAATTGATTACGCCAACGATGCGTTAACCAATGCAAAGTTCAAAGATACTATTGAAGATCTTGGTTTCGATGTAGTGTCGTAATATCAATTTTTTTTATACACCATGATCTTGTTAAAATTGGTATACATTGTAATGTGTACCAATTCTAAAGACATGGCTGTATGAAATATAAAAATATGGAATACTCTAAATGGTTGGCACATTTCCACAAGGGCAACAACTTGCCAAAGCAACATTACCAGTTTTAGATTTTAGTCAGTTAACACCACTTAAACTCGCCGAAAAAACTTTACAAGCACTGGATCAAACCCAACTTGTTTTAAAGCAATTTTCAAATGAAAACCAATCTGACCATGCCGAAGCTCACTTTCGCCGATTAAAAGAACTAGAATATGCCGAGAACCAATTACAACAAGTTTGGGGTGTGTTTTATAACTTAAATAATATTGTGGGGAATGATGAATTACGCCAACAGCATAAAATAGTATTGGCAAAATTAACCGCATTTTTTACTGAATATGGACAACATCAAGGTCTATACCAATCTCATCTTATCCTGCAACAATCCGCGTTGTTTCATGAATTAGCACCAGCCGATCGACGTGCATTTGAACTGGCAATTCAAAAGTTTCAATTAATGGGTGTGGGGTTGCAAGACCATCAGAAGAAGCGATTTGCAGAGATTAATGCCCGATTGTCGGAGCTTTCTTCCCAATTTTCAGATCATGTGCTTGATGCAGCTCAAGCATGGTCATTGCCTCTGGCCAATCAGCAACTTTCTGGTATTCCAGAAACAATCCTAAAATTATTACAACAAATGGCACAACAACGTACACAGGAAGGTGGACATCATGTGGCGTATCTGGCCACATTGGATACCCCTGTTTATAACGCATTAATGACTTATGCAGATGACCGAAATTTAAGAGAAGTTTTGCACAAAGCGTTTTATAGTATTGCTTCAGAAGCTTATGATTTTCCAGAGTTCGACAATAGTAATATTATGGTAGAAATTGTGCAGTTACGTCATGAAAAAGCACAATTATTGGGTTTTAAAAACTTTGCAGAACTCTCACTTGCCACAAAAATGGCGCAATCTGTAGATACAGTAAAATCTTTTCTTAATGATTTGGCGGAGAAAGCAAGAAGTTCAGCGCAGTACGAACTGAAAGAACTTCAACAAGAAGGGTTACATTATGGTATTCACCAGATAGAACCTTGGGATGTTGCGTATCTCTCTGAGAAAATTAAACAACGTCGATTTAAATTAGCACAGGAAGATCTAAAACCGTATTTTCCAATTCAAACGGTTGTTTCAGGGTTATTTAAAATTGCTGAGAAAATTTTTGGGATTCAAATTGAACAAAAACAAGCAAGTGTATGGCACAAAGATGTCAATTATTATGAAATTAGCGATCATGGGAAAGTGATTGCAGGTTTTTATTTTGATTTATATGCACGGCCGAATAAAAAGGGTGGGGCTTGGGAAAGTGGTTTACGTAGTCGCGTTAAAATAGAAAATGATGTGCAATTACCCATCAGTTTAATGGTTGCAAATTTTACACCACCTGTTGAGGATCAACCTGTTTTACTCACGCATAATGAAATTATTGTACTCTTTCATGAGTTTGGGCATGGTTTGCATGACATGTTGACACAAGTAGAGAATTTAAATGTGTCGGGAACACAAGGTGTAGAATGGGATGCCATTGAATTGCCTAGCCAATTTATGGAATTTTGGGCATGGGATCCATCCGCATTGGCATGGTTTAGTCAACATATCGAAACCAAACAGCCATTGGCAGAAACACTACTCACGGCATTGCTAAACAGTCGTCATTTTCAGTCGGGTTTACAAACCTTGCGCCAATTGGAATTTGCGCTTTTTGATATTGAATTATATAGTTTGCAGAAGGCGCCAGATATTCATCAAATTCAGCAGATCATGGATCAGGTACGTCAAAAAGTAACGCTCATTTCTGCATCGAAATACAATCGCTTCCAGCATAGTTTTAATCATATTTTTTCAGGTGGCTACGCAGCAGGATATTACTCCTACAAATGGGCCAAAGTTCTTGCCAGTGATGCCTATGCTTTATTCGAAGAATATGGTGGGTTAAATGAAGACATTGGTCATCATTTTAAAAACCAAATATTAGCAGTCGGTGCAAGCGTAGATGCATTAAGTGCCTTTAAAGAATTTAGAGGCAGAGAGCCACAAATTGATGCACTCATTAGGCATAATGGTTGGTCATAGCAAGGAAATAAATAATAAACCATACCCAGCCTCAATGTTTTAAATGTCTACGGATGGAGCAATGGATGTATACTAAATCGAAAAAGAACAACAACGATTTATCAGCGTAACCATTGATACAATAAGTGATTAACATGGAATTAGTACAGTGATTCCATGTTTTAATTTTACAGTTTTATTGGTATACATTAATATACTCTTTATTTAATTAATTAGCATGTAAGCACATTATGAAAAAACAGATCTTCTTTGCAATCCCTTTAGTTTCGACCAGTATGCTAGCTTTAGCTGCATCACCTTTATCATCATTGCCTGGCTATACTGAAGGTGCTCAAGTTATTAGTGTTCCAAAAACATCTGGTCAGATTGATGAAATTACGGGCATTGTCTATGCCCAGAATTACACAGTCAGGTCTGTTAAAGCAATGAAAATGAACTTACTTGTTCCCAGAACTGACAATTTAAAACCAGCTATTTTATATTTTCCAGGTGGCGGTTTTAAAACAACAGATTATCAAAAATTTTATGAAATGCGTGCTGCTTTAGCAAAAGCAGGCTATGTTGTTGCCGCAGTCGATTATAGTGTTATTCCAAACGTATATCCTGCGCCTGTTGTAGATGGTAAAGCAGCCATTCGCTATTTAAGAGCACATGCTAAACAATTTAATATCGATCCAAATAAAATAGGCGTTATTGGTGATTCAGCAGGTGGTTGGTTATCACAAATGTTAGGCGTGACGAATCAAGAAAAGGGACTGGATCAGGGTGATTTTTTAGATCAATCTTCGAATGTGCAAGCCGCTGTGACAATGTATGGAATTTCCAATTTGCTAAATATTGGGGAAGGTTTTGCAGATAATATTCAGAAAGTACATGCTTCACCTTCTGTCACCGAAGCATTATTAGTGAATGGTCCTGCATTTAGTGATCAACCTGGGGCGCCTATTGGCAGTGATACTCAGAAGGCACTTAATGCTAGCCCAATGGGACATTTAAATGGGAAAAAACCGCCATTTTTAATCATGGCAGGTTCTGCAGACCCTTTAGTTTCGCCTGTACAGAGCTCTCAACTTTATAATGCATTGAAAAAAAATGGTACCGATGCTAAATATATTTTAGTAAATGGTGCTAAGCATGGAGATATTACTTGGTTCCAACCAACAATTATAAACTTGGTGGTTGATTGGTTTAAGAAAGTTTTACCCATCGACGTGAATCAAAAAGGAACTTCAAACAACAATGCAAATCTTTAATTCATCTTATATTTTCTATATAGGATAATCTTCAACAATATATCTTTCGCTGAAGAGCTTATAAGTAATAACCTGATAAGCTCTTCCAAAAATGATTGTACGATGTAATGACTTATAAATATATAAAACGATGATTAGATTTGGTATCTTTCATAATTTTCTATTCGAAGTCAATGCTGTTATATATACTAATTTATTTAATAATTAATTTTTTGAATCGATAGTTATTGAAATATTTCTAAAAATACATTTTTAAAATAAATTATTTTTTAATAGGATAAATATGGTTGGTACATATCAATGAAAAAATTAATTATACTTTGGGTTTTAATTTTTATATTGTCAGTTGTTACGCTTATAAATACATATCAATTTTTAATTAGCCCAATTTGGGTTGTAAATGCAGTAGCCTCTTTTGGCTTAATTTTATTAAGAAAAAATATTAGTAATAATATATCTATTCTATTGTTCTCTTTTAGTTCTATTTTTCTTGCTTCATTATTTTCTGACTTTCAACAAAATTTACAAGAAAAAATAACGCTCTGTATGATTTCAGCAACACAAATTTTAATTTTTATAAAGATTCAATTATTTCTATATTTTAATAAATTTAATTCTGACTTTAAAAATATTTTGAATTTAACAATCCCAACGATTTTAAGCTCTTTTGTTGGTGGGTTTTTATTTATGATTTTATTTAATGTTGGAGAAAATTATTTTGAATTTATTGATTATTTTTTGGAACAGACAGCCACTGGTTTAAGTGTTGTATTTTTACTCTATGGTTTAAAGAATTATAAAAAAATCCACATCAATGATTACCTCTATGTAATACTTTTTTGTATTATTCAGTATTATATATCAGTAAATAAAATTTTCTATGGATGTTTAGTTTTCCCTATAATTATGTGTTATTTTTCAACAAAATATCATATAAAATCGTTTTGTTTTCTGGTTGGATTTTTAAGTCTTATCAGTAGTTTATATATAACAATCCCTTTAGCAGGAAAGTATTGGAGTCAAGCAGATATCATGATGTTATCACGATCCAGTATTTACCGTTTATCACTCAGCTTATATCTCATTACTTTTTTATTTATATGTGAATTATATAATATAAATCATAGATTTTTTTTAGCATTAGAAAGAATCACATTCAATGATGAATTGACGGGTTTAAAAAATAGACATGCTTTCAAAAAAACTTTTTTAAAAAAAGGTAATCAATATCAAGGATGCATCTTATTATTGGATATTGATGATTTTAAAAAAATTAATGATCAGTATGGTCATGCTGTTGGTGACTTAGTGCTAAAACATTTATCGACCATATTAAAAAGTTGTTGTCCCAAAGGAAGTTTTATTAGTCGGTGGGGTGGGGAAGAATTTCTAATCGTCTTACCCAATCATATAGGCCTTGAAGGGAAAAAATTATGTTCGTCCATTTTGGCGCGTTGTGAAAGTTCGCCATATTATTTTAATGAAATTAAAATTGAGGCTACGGTTAGTATAGGAATAACTGATTTTACAAAAATAGAAGTTGAAAGCTATTCAAAATTAATTAATCATGTCGATGATTGCTTGTATGAAGCAAAGTCATTAGGAAAAAAACAATTTATTTTTAAAAAATATGATGTAAAGTATCATGAAAATACTTAAAAATTGATATTTAAGTCATCATCTCACTGTTCAAGTTAAATCACTTTTAGTGAAAAATTCAGAGTTACAACACAATTTTAACATTTGGTAAAATACATTCAGATTACATAAAGTTTGATTATGCAATTTTGTCTACCCAATTTTAAATTTATATTCATGTCCCACTCATTCCTGTTTGTACTATATCAACTATTTTTATTAAACCGCATGAAGCAACAGCAGCAGATCATATTGAATAATGCATAACAGTGTATACGCAGGTAACTGCTATGCTGGGAGGAGGAAGTAAAGGTCAGGTTATTTAGTAATTTAAGTTTAAATATTAAAATAGCCTAAGCTATAAAATAATGTTATTTTTTCCAAAAAATTTGTCATACTATCTCGGTACTGACAGAGTGAAGCATCATGTCTTTTGAATTATCAGACCTTGTTGAAAAGTGGTTAAATCATCTCGTTATCAAGAATCTATCGGTAGGTACGGTTAGTGAATATCGTCTAGATCTTAAGGCTTTTGAAAATTATCTTGATCACAAGAAACTTGATATTCATGATATCGAGCTTAGTGATCTTCGTGAGTACGTTACTTTTTTGGTTATACATCAACATTTAAGTAAAGTAACCATTGCACGTAAATTATCTGCAATTAGAACATTTTGTAAATGGTTACAAGATTATGAAGCATCATGTGAAAATGATCATGCTTTTATCGATACAATTTCTGGAATCCGTATAAAAACGGATATCCGAAAACTTCCAAATATTCTAAGTATCGAAGAAATGATTGCGTTTTTAGATGCAGATCCACCTGATAATAAGCGACAACAAGAGTTATGGATTCGGGACAAAGCAATTCTTGAACTATTCTATAGTTCGGGCCTACGTGTCTCCGAATTAATCAATGTAAAATTAACAGATCTAGATTTTGATCAAAATTTAATAAAAGTTAAAGGTAAAGGTAATAAAGAACGTATTGTTCCCGTTGGGAGCAAGTGTATTCATGCAATCAAAGCATGGCTGGGGTTACGGTTACAATGGCAACCGCAAACAGATCATTTATTTCTTTCAAAGACTACAGGTAAAGGGATGACACGGGGTAGTGTGTTTACACGTGTTAAATATCATGCACAAAGATGTGGAATTACACAAAAAATGTATCCACATCTTTTACGGCATTGTTTTGCAACGCATATGTTAAGTGAAAGCCAACAGCTTCGTGCCGTCCAAGAAATGCTAGGACATTCAAATTTAAGTACGACTGCATTTTATACGCATTTAGATCATACGGCACTTGTCAAAAGTTATGATCATGCGCATCCACGTGCGTTTAAAAAGTAAATTTAATTATTTAAAAAATAATGGCTATTTATTCGCTATTTATTACCACGAATCAACGAAAAATGACCAAAGGTTTCAATGGTTCCATTTTTATGGGGGATTACTACACCATCACCAATATATCTCTTTAGACTAAACTTTTACCTCGTTCCACTTTAGTCATGACTAAAGTGGAACGAGTCAATATCATAATTAATAATAGCTAATTCTTGTATTCATACTTCAATAATTTCCCAGACTCATCTTTAAATATATTAAGATGTATAACTTGGCTTAC
>JASGGM010000024.1:0-17423 GCA_047605045.1 Acinetobacter sp.
CTAGGTATCATTGCAGCGACCACAGCGATGATTATGAAATTAAATAGCTTAAGTGAATTTGTGATGTGGCATTTGTCCATGCTCTTTGAAAATATTGGCACAATTCAAGATGGTAAAAGTACATTAGCACAAGCGGTGAATGTCAAGGATGAGAAAAATGCAGCTGAGTTTCAATTTAAGCAAGGGCTTGTCGAATTTAAAGATGTCAGTTTCTCATATAATGAAAGTCGTAAAATTATTAGTCACTTTAACCTTCGTATTCAACCTGGCGAAAAAATTGGGATTGTCGGACGTTCAGGTGCGGGAAAATCTACTTTAATTCAGTTATTACTGCACTTTTATAATATTCAGCAAGGCTCCATTTGCATAGATGGTCAAGATATTGCGCATGTTACACAAGATAGTTTACGCCGACATATCGCCTTGGTTACGCAAGACACCTCCCTACTGCATCGCACCGTTGCAGATAATATTCGTTATGGTAGAAACAATGCCACCAATGAAGATGTACAACGCGCTATTGAGAAAGCAAAAGTTTCAGATTTTATAGCCAACCTAAGCGATGTCCGAGGGCGTAAAGGTCTAGATGCATACGTAGGCGAGCGAGGGGTAAAACTTTCAGGTGGACAACGTCAGCGTATTGCCATCGCAAGGGTTTTTCTAAAAGATGCCCCAATTCTCATTTTAGATGAAGCAACCAGTGCTTTAGACTCGGAAGTCGAAGCCGCAATTCAATCCAGTCTGGACGATCTGATGCATGGTAAAACAGTCATCGCCATAGCACACCGTTTATCTACCATTGCACAAATGGATCGGATTGTTGTTATGGACAAAGGCTATATTGCTGAGCAAGGTACACATGCAGAATTACTGCATTTAAATGGTATTTATGCTCAACTATGGCAAAGACAAACTGGTGGATTTTTAGTCGATTAATTGTCCTGCTAAATAGCTGAATATTTTTGCATTTTGCATTATGCTTAACTTAGCTCAAGCCACATATTCAAATAAGGAGTGATGATGCACCATCCAGTAGATTTAAAATATGCAGCAACGCATGAATGGGTTCGTGTTGAAGGCGATTTAGTGGTCACTGGCATTTCCGACCACGCTCAGGATGCTTTAGGTGATTTGGTTTACGTTGAAATTCCTGAAATCGGTACTCATTTAAACGCAACTGAACAAGCAGGTGTTGTAGAATCTGTCAAAACAGCTTCTGATATCCATGCACCTGTGTCTGGAACAGTTGTCGAGATTAATACTGCGTTAGAAGATGATCCTGATTTTGTGAACGATGACCCATATGGCAAAGGTTGGATTTATAAAATCAAACCCGACAATATTGCCGACATAGATCAGCTCTTAACCAGCGCTGATTATGAAGCTGGTCTGTAATTCACAGCATATTCATAACGAATATTTATTTCAAAAGCACAATTCCCAAATTGTGCTTTTGAAATCCAAATAATTTAAATAAATATAATAAAATGAATACATTATCAAAAATTACAAGGTCAGTTTAAATCTGAGCATAATCACCCGTACCTTCAGGCCATGGTGTTAACAGTTCAAAACCTGTATCCGTAACAGCAACCATATGTTCCCACTGCGCTGATAAAGACCGATCTGCAGTCACCACTGTCCAACCATCTGAGAGTTCTTTAACACGTGCTTTACCCATATTTATCATTGGTTCTATGGTAAATACCATCCCTTTTTGCAATACTAAACCGTGTCCTTTTTGTCCGTAATGTAATATGTTTGGCTGCTCATGGTATACCTTACCTATGCCATGCCCACAATATTCACGCACAATACTATATCCAGCATGTTCTGCTACAGATTGTATTGCATGCCCAATATCACCTAAAGTTGCATTTGGTTTTACTGCATGAATACCAGCGACCATTGCATCATATGTCGTTTCGACCAATTTTTTCGCTTGCGGATTAACACTACCAACGAAGTACATGCGGCTGGTATCACCAAAATAACCATCTTTGATAATTGCCACATCAATATTAATAATATCACCATCTTTTAATATGATTTTTTCTGATGGAATACCGTGACATACCACTTCATTAGGAGAAATACAGGTCGTTTTCGTGTATCCATAATAACCAACATTGGCTGGAGTCACCTGTAGCGTTTTTACAATATACTCATTACAAATGCGATCAAGCTCTTCTGTTGTTACACCTACTTTCACATATTTGCCAATCATCGTTAAAACTTCAGATGCCAGACGACCTGAAATTCTGAGTTTTTCAATGTCTTGATTTGATTTTATGCTAATTTTTGATGCGCGCATTTAATTTCCCACAACCTTTAAATTCAAAAAACTTAACTGTTAACCACAAGCTTGATATCAAACTTTAGCAAAATAGTCCTACTTTTTCCGCGATGCAAGACATATTGCACAATGCTTGGTCCCAAAATATCAATGTTTAAATAAATACAATCTTTTTCGATCAAAATTCACCCATGTTTCATTTTAATCACTCTTCTATCTATCGGTCCACTTAAGAGAAAAACCACTGAAATTATTTATCTTTTTACCTAAAAAACCATCTTCACATACATTAGTAATGGTGTTTCTTTATCAATTATGATTGAAAAAGATTGTTTTTTCACTAAAATCTAGCCCTTCTTTTAAAAGTCGTTCTTTCAGTCTATGACTCAACTTAATCTACGAGATATTATTGCTCTGGGGTTTATGACCTTTGCACTATTTATTGGTGCTGGAAATATTATCTTCCCTCCCATTGTTGCTCAACAAGCTGGTGATCATGTCTGGTTAGCTGCTTTAGGTTTTCTCATCACAGCCGTTGGCTTACCTGTTTTGACCATTATGGCTCTCTCGAAGGTAGAAGGCTCTATCGAAACCTTAAGTGCGCCTCTAGGCCGAGTAGCAAGCCTAGTCCTTACTATTGCATGTTATTTATCGGTTGGCCCGCTATTCGCAACCCCTCGAACTGCTACCGTATCTTATGAAATTGGCTTCTCATCTTATTTTGGAGAATCTTCTCTTCATTTGTTTGTATATAGTTGCATTTACTTTACTCTGGTTGCCATTATTTCGCTCTATCCGAATAAATTACTCGATAGTATTGGTCATGTTCTGGCGCCACTGAAAATTGTTGCACTGGCAATTCTATGTATTACCACTTTGGTCATGCCTGTTATTTTAACGTCGCAACCTGTAAACCATTATATTGACCGACCAGTCTCAGAAGGACTTGTCAATGGTTACTTAACAATGGATACCTTAGGTGCATTGGTATTTGGTATTGTCATTGTGCAAGCCATTCGTTCTCGCGGCGTGAATGATAAAAAATTAGTGATGAAATACGCCATTATTGCGAGCATTATGGCTGGAATTGGCTTAACCGCATTATACTTATGCCTATTCCGTTTAGGTCTGCAAAGTCATGCGTTTATTCCAAATGCAAGCAATGGCGCCGTTATTCTTCATGCTTATGTACAGCATGCCTATGGTGATTTAGGTTCAATTTTTCTTGGTATTCTTATTTTTCTAGCCTGTATGGTCACTGCAATTGGCTTAACTTGTTCATGTGCAGAATATTTCCATGAATTGACAAAGTTACCTTACAAGCTGTTGGTCATTATTTTGGTTGCCTTTGCACTCATCATTTCAAATTTGGGCTTAACCAAATTAATTGCAGTATCGGTACCAATTTTAACGGCTATTTATCCTCCTGCAATTGTCGTTATTGTCTTAAGCTTTTTCTGGAAGTATTTTAATCAACCTTCTAGAATTCTTATGCCTGTTACCGCTATTGCTTTAATTTTTGGCATATTTGAAGGTTTAAAGGCATCTACTCTCAGTGCTTTTGTACCTTCATTGTTGCAAGATTTACCGTTAAATGAACAAAATCTTGCATGGTTAATCCCTTGTTTAATCACGCTGGTTATTGCTTTTATTTGGGATAAATCACGTACCTAAATCTAGTCGTTACTCACTTACTCTAAATTTTTATATAATGCCTAATTGACTTAGGCATTATTTTTGCATAATTTTTCTAATCAATTTGCCAACCGATTACGTTATAAATTGACAAAACTTACTATTTATTTCACAAAAAACCGTTTCTGTCATATTTCTTTAACAATTTTATGATCAATAGCTATTGATATATTGCTTAAATCCAAGTAAAACAGTATAAATTATCTACAACGCTGTGTTGTCGTGAATGACAGGAGGATTGATCATGAACTCTATTAACAAACCAGTCTTCATCACTGCTGTTAAAAGTAATCCGCAGATGCTGACCTACACCTTTACCACCATTGCGCTGATGCTCACTTTAGCATTTCAAGGGGTTATTACAGGCAATCTAAAACCTGAATACTTTTTATATGCCATTATTGTTTCTGTTGCCTTTGCTGTGTGGGCAGTTGTTGACCGTAAATTTCGCAACATAAGTCATGATGAATAACGCTATTAACATTTTAATATACTCCGGCCAGAAGTTTTAACTTCTGGTTTTTTTTGCTTATTTTTATTTTTTAAATTATATAAATTTTCCAAACATCCACATTAATTACACATTTTCCCACATTTTTTTCAGTATCATCATCTTAGGTACTATTGCCTTAAATCTGTTTGTTGAATTATATCTATGAAAAAAATTCTTGCATCTGCTATTGTGCTAAGTTTTTCTGTTATTGGGGCAAATGCTATAGCGTGTCCTAAAGGAACGACATTACAAGGTGGCACTGGCCCTAATCACAAGGGTGGGAAATGTGTAACATTATCAGCTGCTGCTAAAGCAAAAAATGCAGCAACTGCAAAAACAAATGCAGCCAAATCTACACTTAAAAATGGCAAAGATACTGTTGTGAATAAAACGGTCGATGCTAAAAATGCAACTGTAACGAAAACAACTGATGCTAAAAATGCTGTTGTTAACAAAACTCAAAATGTTAAAAATGCAGCAGTAACAAAAACGACTGATGCTAAAAACGCTGTTGTCAACAAAACTCAAGATGTTAAAAATGCAACCGTGACCAAAACGACTGATGCTAAAAATGCAGCCGTTGCTAAAAAAGATGCCATTAGCCAAACTGTTAGTGGTAAACCAGCTGCTTAAGATATTGCTTGGCAATATTCTCACAATATTTCAAAGCGAGCATTTCTCACAATGTGATCTGCTCCTTTTGAATCATATACAATCTGTTTAAAATGATTTCTTTATCTTAAATCATTAACCTGTAACGATAGATCAATACTGTCTGAGTGTAGGTGATGTATTGCCTAGATCAGGATGATCCAACGCATCTTTACATTGGGCTTTATCTCGTAAATAGTCGGCTTTGGCCTGTGCTTGGGTCGAGTCATTTTCTTGAACTGTTCGTGCCCACGTATCTAATTCTGTCATTGCCTTACGACATAAAGCATATTTGCCCTCTGTCACTGAATCAGACATTTTAACTTTAATTTTCCACTCTGTTCCTAACTCACGCAAAGGCTTACGTACAATTACATCTAAATTTGGTTGTTTTTGCTCAACGACTGGCTCAAGTTGTATCATCAATTTCCATGCTTGCTGCGCATAAGCAGTCGCATCATTACTCATTTTAGGTGCAGGCTTAATCACTGCTTTTTCTTTTGAATCTGACGGCTGATTACACCCTGCCAAAGCTAATAATACTAAAGCCATTGCAGCATAATTTAATTTACTTCGATTTAATGACATCAAGCTCAGTCCTGTTATCACAGCATTAGGCTGCTCATTTCACAATTTTCAATATCGTATGTAGTTTAGTAGATAATGCGCTCTTTTGCACCTTAACATCACAGTACAACTCAGAAAATCAGCATTGGCAATGAATCAAAATTTTAAAGTTGAAATTAATACGAGGTTTTAACTTTTAGAAGGTCAAAATACAGACAAATTCATACAATAACGTTATTTTTTTCAAATTTATGATCAAGCAAGTCTTAACAGAAATGTCAGGTCTGCTATGCTAAAGCGAAGATCATGTTTCAAAACAGCAGCAGATCGTTGATCAATTCTATTTTCGCCCTCGAACAAGGATGAATAACATGCCAGTTTCCATCGGTACACCGCTACAGTCTTCCGCTTTTAAAGTTTTGTTATTAGGTTCTGGAGAACTGGGCAAAGAAGTGGTTATTTCTTTGCAACGCTTAGGTGTAGAAGTTCACGCAGCAGACCGATACGAACATGCACCCGCCATGCAAGTTGCTCATTTTTCTTATACATTAAATATGGCAGATGCCCAAGCCTTAAAACAATTAATAGATCAGGTGCAACCTCATTTAATCGTGCCTGAAATCGAAGCAATTGCAACAGAGGTACTCATTGAGATAGAAGAAAAACAACAAGCTGTGGTTATTCCATCTGCGAAAGCTGTTAATCTTACGATGAACCGTGAAGGTATTCGCCGTCTTGCAGCAGAAGAACTTGGATTACCGACGTCGACCTATCGTTTTGCCAGCACTTTAGAAAGTTTCCGCGCAGCATGTGATGATATTGGTTATCCCAACTTTGTTAAACCCGTTATGTCATCGTCAGGTAAAGGCCAATCTCGTGTCAAAAGTTTTGATGATGTTGATATAGCATGGGAATATGCACAAACAGGTGGTCGTGTAAATCAGGGCACTGTCATTGTCGAGTCGCAAATCGATTTTGACTTTGAAATTACCTTATTAACTGTACGCTCAAAAAATCCAGAAACAGGAGCAATCGAAACCCACTTCTGTGATCCGATTGGTCACCGTCAAGATTCAGGAGACTATGTAGAAAGCTGGCAGCCACAACCGATGAGTGCAATTGCTTTACAAAGTGCGCAACACATTGCCGATAAAGTAACAGTTGCTTTAGGTGGATTAGGTATTTTTGGGGTTGAACTTTTTGTCAAAGGTGATCAGGTCTGGTTTAGCGAAGTTTCACCACGCCCGCATGATACAGGTTTAGTCACACTTGCATCCCAGTTTCAGAGTGAGTTTGAGCTTCATGCACGGGCAATTCTGGGATTACCTGTCAATACCAAGCGCCATAGTGTCGCTGCCAGTGCTGTGATTTATGCAGGGGTCGATGATAAAAATTTATCCTTTGAAAATCTGGAAAATGCGCTTAGCCACCCCGATACAGACATTCGTCTATTTGGCAAACCTGAAGGGTTTACTCGTCGTCGTATGGGAGTTGTCACTGCACGTGCTGAAACAACAGATCAAGCACGGGAATTGGCACAACAAGCGGCTGACCGTGTTACTGTTAAACAAACCACCCCATAATAATTCTCTATAGATAAGGTCAATGTGATGATAACGACCCTCGCCCTGTCAGAATTTGCCAAGGATGAGCAAGATATTCTTGCAATTAATCAATGGAAAGTTGCTGTAGAAAAACAACTCGATCAATGCTTTGAAGAAGGCTATAGCATTCGAGACATCATACTTGCACGTTCAAACATGATTGATGAGGCACTGACCTTCCTTTGGCAATATGCTGGGCTTGACGCGAGCCAACTCAGTCTATTTGCCGTAGGCGGCTATGGGCGTCGAGAAATGTTACCTTTTTCCGATGTCGATATCATGGTGTTATCAGAATATGAACTCACCGCCGATCAAGAGAAAAAAGTTTCTGCATTCATTGCATCGTTATGGGATGTGGGTAATTTCAAACCAGGGGTCAGTGTTCGTTCTATTGAAAGTTGTATTGAACAAGCGAAAGAAGATTTAACTGTTGCAACAACATTAATTGAAGCGCGAATGTTGGTCGGAAATCCCCATTTAAGTAAATGGCCACGTCGAATTGTAGCAAAAACGTGGACAGATAAAACTTTTTACGATGCAAAAATGGAAGAGCAAGCAAAACGTTATGCTCAACATAATCATACCGAGAGTAATCTTGAACCAGATATCAAGAATGCACCTGGTGGCATTCGAGATATGAACCAGATTGGCTGGATTGCAAAACGCCATTTTCGGGTTAATCGGGTTTATGACCTTGTTCATCTCGGTTTTATATCAGAATTTGAACTTAAAGTCCTCGAAAAAGCAGAATTGTTTTATTGGGAAATTCGTCATCACCTGCATCGCTTAACGAAACGAGATGAAAACCGTTTATTATTTGATTATCAACGTGAAATTGCAGCAAAATTCGGCTACGAACGTGTAGAAGGCCAATCTCCGAACTACCCGATTGAACAGTTCATGAAACGCTACTATCGAACTGCACAACAGGTTTCCACGCTGAATGAAATTTTACTTGCATATTTTAATGAGTCGGTCATTACACCACGTTTACCCAATTATGAGCGTCATATTGAAGAAATTAATGAACGTTTCAAATTGGTTGATCATAAAATTGCGGTACAACACCACAAAATTTTTGCTGAAAACCCAAGTGCAATTTTAGAAATTTTTTATATTTTGGCCACCCATCCTGAAATTGAAGGAATTCGAGCCAGAACACTGCGCTTATTAACACTTGCTGCTAAAGGGATTGACCAAACCTTTCGAGATAACCCTCAAAATCAAACGTTATTTATGGCAATTATACGTAGTGCTACACGTCTATTTGAGACGCTTACAGCCATGAAACGTTATGGGATTCTGGGAAATTATCTACCTGCATTTGGACAAATTATGGGGCTAATGCAATATGATTTATTCCATATCTATACGGTAGATCAGCACACTTTACTGTTGTTACGCAATTTAAGTCGCTTCCAAGAAACTGAATTTACGAAGCAATTCCCTGTTGTAAGTTCTGTGTATCAACGTTTACCACGCCGTGATATCGTGATGATTGCTGCATTATTCCATGACATTGCCAAAGGTCGAGGCGGCGATCATAGTGAATTAGGTGCTGAAGATGCCATTGAGTTTTGTCGTCATCATGGTTTTACCGAACGCGAAAGCAAGTTAATTGCTTGGTTAATTCAAAACCATTTATTAATGTCACTCACCGCTCAGAAAAAAGATATTTCTGACCCAGATGTCATTAAAAACTTTGCTGAAAAACTTGGGGATATGGAGCATTTGGATTATCTCTATACCCTTACAGTTGCCGATATTAATGCCACAAACCCAAAACTGTGGAATACTTGGCGAGCTTCACTTATGCGCCAACTTTATGGGCAAGCCAGAGATGTTATTCGCTCAGGTTTAGACCGACCTGTCGATTATCAAATGCTTATTGAAGATGCCAAATTTACAGCCAGTGAGAAATTAGTACATGAATTTTCATTGGCCGATGTCGAAAAAGTTTGGCAAGAACTTGGTGATGATTATTTCCTAAAAGAATCTGCCGAAGATATTGCATGGCATACACGTGCCATTTTGGAGCATGGCGATAATCCTGCTCCCTTAGTACTCTTAAGAGCACACCGAAAATCTGCTCCAGATGCCGTACAACTGTTCATCTATACGCAAGACAAACCCAACCTGTTTGCGACAACGGTTGCAATTCTGGATAGAATGAATCTGGATGTGCAAGATGCGCGTATCATTACCGCGACCAAAGCCTTTAGTCTGGATACCTACATCGTCTTAGACCGTTTCGGTAGTTTGGTAACAGATCCTGAACGTGAAAAAACGGTGAAAGATGCTTTAGTCGATGCTTTGAGTCACTCCGATAAATATCCCGGCTTAATGCAACGACGTATTCCACGTCAACTACGTCATTTCGACATTGAAAATACGGTTGATGTCAGTTTAAATGCTGTTTTAAATCAAAACTTAATTGAGATTTCAACGCTTGATCAACCAGGATTACTGGCACGTGTGGGTGGAATTTTCATGATGCAGGGACTCGACATCCATTCAGCTAAAATTGCGACACTTGGTGAACGAGCAGAAGATCTTTTCTATGTCACCAAGAAAAATGGTATTCCAATGTCTGACACAGAATCATCAACATTTGCCCAACAACTTAAAGCTGCACTGGATGAAGCTTCCAGTCAGGTTGTTGTTCAACACTAATTTTTATCTTGTTTTTTGGTTATTTATACATGAACGCTAGTTTATCGCTGTTACATCCCTATCCTTTTGAAAAATTGAATCAACTTTTTCAGGATATTCAGCCTGCGAATCTCCCCTTGATTCCATTATCTATTGGTGAGCCGAAACACCCAGCGCCTGAATTTGTGAAAAAAGCCATCATTGACAATTTTCAACATCTCTCCACTTATCCCAACAGTAAAGGTGTACCCGAACTACGCCAAAGCATTGCCAATTGGTTGACACAACGTTTTCAACTGACTCAAATCAGTGCCGAACATGAAGTTTTACCCGTTTCAGGTACACGAGAAGCTTTATTTTCATTCGTGCAAGCTTTGGTCAAACGAGAAGATGCACCTTATATTGTGATGCCAAATCCGTTTTATCAAATTTACGAAGGCGCAGCATTATTGGCAGGTGCTCAACCTTATTTCATTAACTGTACAGAAGAAAATGGCTATTTAGGCGATTTTGATGCCGTTCCTGCCGAAGTTTGGCAAAAAACAGCCCTACTTTTTGTGTGTACGCCAGGAAACCCAACCGGTGCAGTGCTTTCAAAAGAACAGTTCAAAAAACTTATTGCACTATCTGATGAATATAATTTTGTTATTGCTTCTGATGAATGTTATTCAGAGCTATGGTTTGATGAAGCACCAACTGGCTTATTAGAAGTTTGCGCAGAGTTGGGACGCAATGACTATAAAAATTGTGTCGTGTTTCACTCACTTTCCAAACGTTCTAATTTACCGGGCATGCGTTCGGGCTTTGTTGCTGGCGATGCGAAATTATTAAAACCTTATTTGCAGTATCGGACCTATCATGGTGCAGCAATGCCTGTACAACACCAAATTGCATCTATTTCTGCATGGAATGATGAAAAGCATGTTGAAGAGAATCGAACACTCTATCGTGCAAAATTTGAATTATTCCAAAATGAACTTGGTCATTTACTGCCGCTACAAAAACCCGATGCTGGATTTTATTATTGGTTAAAGGTCGATAATGATGAAAAGTTTGCCCGTACATTAATGGAAAAAGCACATATTAAAGTACTTCCGGGACGTTACCTTTCCCGTGATACGGCACTGGGTAACCCAGGGGAAAACCATGTGCGTATGGCATTGGTTGCAGATATTGCACAATGTGAACAGGTCATTGAACGCTTAAAAAAAGTACTTTAAATCGATTAGATAAACGATTGGAAAAATTTTTGAGTTAAAACTCCTAAATTTTCTCCAATCCGTTTTATTTCCCCAATCCTTTAAAATATTCAAATACCACATCCGTCAATGCATGATGAATCAACTTATTTTTATAAATAAAAATATTTTGTGTAACTGTCAAAGATGGTGCAGATAAATCATAAAGCTTATTTTGAGCCAGCTCTTCTAAAATGTTAATTTTTGGCAACCAAGCCACACCTGCCCCTTGTAAAACCAGTTGCTTTAAATTCTCAGCATTGTCTGTTTCATATAAAATATGATAATTTAGATCATTATTATCAATGACTTGATCGACAATATGACGTAAATATGCATTTTTACTATAAGTCAATAAGGGAAAATCTTTTGTTAAATCATAATTAATTTTCTGTCCCTCAATTTTTGCATAGACAGGAATAATTTCCGTTTCACCAATTTGTACTGCAGAAAGACTTTCAGATTTTTCTTTTTGTTTGGCATTTTTAGATGAATAAGACACTAAAAAATCAATTTTCCCCTCTTTCAACCATTGCAGCCCTTCACCAATATTAAGCGCGATCATTTCAAACTTAATCCCCTGATCTTCTATGGGCATATAACGTAAATAATTCGAGAAAAAATTATTGACTAAAGAATGCGCTGCTGCAAATTTGATGGTTTTTTCCTGAGTATTTTTCATCTCATAAATGAGTTGTATGCTTTCATTAAGCTGAGAATGCAATGAGTTCGCTGTCGCCAGCAAAATTTGGCCTAACTCGGTAAAGTAAATATCTTTAGCATGGCGTTCAATAATTGCAAACCCGACGGAGTCTTCCAAATGTTGCAAACGGCGCGTAAATGCCGATTGAGAGACATAGCGCTTTTGCGCTGCTTTAGAAATTGATCGTTCCTGATCGAGTATAATGAGATCGAGTGCCCAGCGAATTTCCAGATTCATAGCCAATTATTAAGTTATTTTGTATAGATTCCCATTATAATTCAATTATGCAAAAAATGCATACATTGCGCATTTTATACATTATCATTTTGGATTTTTTATTTTTATAGTGGTTCTACCAATTTAAAAAAAGCGTAAAACATGAATACTAGCGTATCAGTTCGTACAGAAAAGGATCTCCTCGGCTCTCGTGATATTCCAAATCAGTTTTACTTTGGAGTTCAAACACTTAGAGCGATTGAAAACTTTAATCTCACCCAATCTAAAATTAGCGACTATCCAAATTTTATTTGTGCGCTCGCTATGGTGAAGTGGGCATGTGCCGATGCCAACCACCAACTAAATAAATTAAATAATGAAAAATATCAAGCAATTGTATTTGCTTGCCAAGAATTGATTGCGGGTAAATATCATAATCAATTCCCAATTGATATGTTACAAGGCGGTGCAGGGACTTCAAGCAATATGAATGCAAATGAAGTCATTGCCAATGTAGCACTCGAACACTTGGGTTATGCAAAAGGTGAATACAAAAATTTGCACCCAAATAACGATGTAAACATGTCACAATCAACCAATGATGTTTATCCAACCGCAATTCGTGTTGGGTTATTACTCAGCCTCGCTGGTTTGCAAAATGCTTTTGAAACGCTAATTCAAGGCTTTAAAAACAAAGCAGAAGAATTTAAATCTGTTCTTAAAATGGGCCGTACACAATTGCAAGATGCTGTGCCAATGACCTTGGGACAAGAATTTGCAGCATTTGCATCAACCCTACAAAAAGATTTAGATAAACTAAACAGTATTGCACCGTCAATGTTAGGTTATGTCAATCTTGGCGGTACGGCAATTGGTACAGGCATTAACACCGAAGCAGCTTATGCGCCCTTAGCGATACAAGCCTTAAGCAAAATCAGTGGTCATCACATTCAAGCTGCACCAGATTATATCGAAGCAACTTCCGATATGGGCGACTTCGTATTGTTTTCAGGCTTATTAAAACGTACAGCAACCAAGCTTTCAAAAATTGCCAATGACTTACGCTTGCTTTCAAGTGGGCCTCGCACAGGTTTAGGCGAAATTAATCTTGAAGCACGCCAGCCAGGTAGTTCAATTATGCCAGGTAAAGTGAACCCTGTTATTCCAGAAGCGGTTAACCTTTCAGCATTTCAAGTGATTGCCAATGACTTGGCTGTTACTTTAGCTGCCGATGCGGGTCAATTACAATTAAATGCGATGGAACCATTAATTGCTTTCAAACTTTTTGAATCAGTCGATTTATTAGGTAAGGCAATGCACATGTTCACTGAAAAATGTGTCAATACCATCACGGCAAACGAAGCACGTTGCAAAGCTTTAGTTGATAATTCAATTGGCATTGTCACTGCATTAAACCCATATATTGGCTATGAAAACACCACACGTATTGCAAAAAAAGCCAATGTTGAAAATCTAAATGTATTAGATCTAATTCGTGAAGAAAACTTATTGTCTGAACAACAACTCAGTGAGATTCTAGCGATCGAGAACATTATTCAACCGAAAGCGTCTGCATAGTTATTTGGTTTGCATCACGCGAAAAGCCTTCTATTTTGTATAGAAGGCTTTTTAATTTTTATTTCAATAAAATAGACAATATATCTATTTCACAGTCACGCTCTTGTCCACATCCATACCTGTACCAGCAGCATACAAACAATCATTGCCATGACAAACCAAAAATGTGGAATTGTCAGCAACATAACAATTGCGGCAAAACTCATTCCAATCAATGACATTATCTTCACTTTTTTAGGAATGGTTTTGTAATCATGCCACTGACGTAAAATTGGCCCCACCCAGCGATGGTGAATGAACCATGAATGTAACCGCTTAGAACCTTTTGCAGAAAAAAATGCAGCAAGAATATAGAAATCTACTGTAGGTAACCCTGGTATAAAAATACCGATTGTTCCTAATGCAATACATAAGCATGCCAGCCCAATGAATAACCAGCGTAAAACAACCGACTTTGCTAACTTCGTATCCTCTGAGTCTAATGCAGATTCATTGAGTTCTGGATGGTCAGGGGTTTTCATCATTTGACTTACCTTTGAAATGTTCCTGTCATGCACCTGACTGTCTGATCATTGAAATATGGGTGAACACCACGCTGTAAAGGCATAAGGTTGAACAACTACAATTATTTCAACGTCTCTAAACGGATAAGTAAATCGCCGAAGTATGCAAAAGCATCCAATGCGCCTTGAACGACCTGCTTTTGCTCGGCAGGAATATAATCTGCATCATCTAACGCCTGTACAAAACGCTTCCAGACTTTTGCACGACCTTCTGGATAAGCCGCCAAATTACGCGCACCAAATTCAGCATCAAAACCTAAATGCTTCTGTGCTTCTTTAAATAAGAATGCAGCACCAAGTGTCGAACCTTCAGAAACATAAATCCAGCCCAATGCCTGAGGTAACTTCACATGCTCACTGCGTAATTCAAGACCTTGCGGTGTGATGCCTAAATCTTTTAAATCGAGTAATGCTTGTTCTGAACGACCACGAATTTCAAGGTCGGGAATCATGGCACTAACACCATCTTTTTCAAACAAATATTCTATTTCTTTCTGGAAATAATACTGTGACAGCGTAAATTGTGCATATTTTTCTTTAGAAGAAAATACATCGGCTTGCCCCATCAATTGATGCATACGTTCATGTTCCAAAGCGGTTTCAGTTTTTAAACGCTGCGATAAAGTTAAGGCGATTTGAGTTTCACTCATGGCTTTGTCCTATCTATGGATTGATTTAAAACTAGCGACTGCGGCTAAGTTTGAGTTGAATGGGTACATCCACCACAATGGTTGATGCTGCACCATTGATTTTTTGTGGCTTAAATTTGGCTTTATATGCCGATTTCAGCGCACGCTGATCTAGACTTTCAATTTCTGAACTTTTCTTAATTTTGACTGAAGTTGCTTTGCCATTTTCATCAATGACAATCGTTAAAACCACCAGCCGATTTTGATTCAATAATTCACGATCATCATATTTAAAACCACCAAAATTCAAAATATCGACACTCGACACCTGTATAGGTTGTTCTTTTACAACCTGAGAATTCGCGGCTTTCGACGACTGTTGTCGGTGCCCCGTCAGCACACCGCCCGACTGCTTTTGGTCTTGACCATTTTTTGCGGTGCCATGTTCCCCCATTGCATTTAAAGCTTGGTTTGCACCTGTATCGGCTTGAGGATGCATCGCTTGAGATTGAGCAGGTTTCGGTCGTGTAGGTTCTGATGTTTCTTTGGGTGTGGTCAATTCTTTTTGAATAGTGCTTGTTTTTGCAGATACTTCCCGAATCTTTTGAGGAGATGCTGTTGTCACAAGCACTTTAGGTTTTTCAGATTGTGGTTTTAGTTGTGTATCGAGCGGCGTTACAACAGGTGTATGACTCGGTTTTTCAGTTTGTGCGGGTGCAGCTTGTGCAGAAGTAATAGCCACCTGCTGAGCTTGCTGTTGCGAAATAAACCGTACCACCATTGCATCAATTTTTGGTGGCGATGTGAAGTTAAATGGTGTTAATGATTGTGCAATCAGCCAGATCACAGCAATATGCGCAACAATAACGGTTGCCAAAGTCATGTATCGCTTCTGCTGTATACTCAGATTAGCAGAGTTCACTAAATTCAACATGCCGTCGTTACTTATGCACATAGCTTCCCATTTAAAATCGTCATAAAACTAATCTTCCTATTTACTATGACGAATGAGCGAAGCAAAAGTGGAACCTTTGTTCTTAAGTTTTTTTAGAAACGGTGCTCTAACTTTAAACTCAGCATATGTTTATCGTAGCTATATAACCAATCTACGTTACTTTTATTGTGGTTATAGCGATAGGTCAAGTTGGGCGTTAGCCCATAGAATTCAAATTTAGGCATTTGCAAAACGAAGGTATAACCTTGTTCAAAATCATGTCTTCTTGCATTAAAGATGGGTGTAAATTTATCGAATTGTCGCCAACGAATTGAAGTAAATAAAGTTGCATTGAAACCTGCTTTAAATTGTTTACTTAGCCCTAAACGCACGCCTTGTTGCTGATAAGCACCTAAATATTTTTCTTTGGTATCATGGTCGGTAAAATCAAATCCACCAAAAATCGTCCATTGTTTTGGTAGAATTTTCCAAAAAGTGGCTATGGTAGAGTATTCAAGGCCGTTTTGCGTCGTATAATTTAAATAATTAAATTGCTTTAGTTCTGTTTCAAGTTTAAGTGCTTTATCTTTGCCTATAAAATGCATCCATTCAGCTTTAGCACCCCATGCATTATAAAGTGCATCATGCGCAAAATATTTATTTTCATAAACAGGAGCAATATAAATCTGGTGGCGTGGTGTCTGAAAACTATACCCTGCACTGATATTTGTTGTTATTTCATTATAATCAGGTGCTTCATTATAAATCTGACCATAAGCCAGTCCTTTTAAAGCAATACCATGACGACCAGAAAGTGACCATCTTTTTGTTAATGTTGCTTCATAATCGATACCAACGGTATCAATTGGATCAGGGCTTTTTTGAGTAATATCAATGACAGGGATTTTATTTCCATCCTCATCTAAAATATAATCACCATTTGTATCGGCAGCATAATAAATCACATTATTATAATATTCTGCCGAATTATTAATATTTGTTGCATAGCGTGAACCAAAAGCAATTGAACCTTGCCAGTTATCTCTTTGTTGAATGCCATTTAAATAACTATTTACAGTTTTATCAATGTTTTTTGATACGGTATTATTTGTTGTTGATATTTGATCTTTTACTTGCTGAAATAACTGGATTGCCTCTTTATTTTTTTGTTGTTCGGTTAACAATCGCGCCAATTCAAGTTTAATAATCGCATTTTTAGGTTGCAGTTCCAGTGCCTGCTTAAATTTTTGTTCAGCAATTTTCGGTTGATTTTGAATGCGCGCCAATGAAGCTTGTGCAAAATAGGCAAGCGATTTATCATAATTTTTAAATTTTAAATAGGCATTTAAATAAATACTGGCTGCTTGCCATTGTTTTTGCATCACAGAAATATATAAAGCACGTCCTACCTCTTCGACATTTTGAGACACTTCAATTTTTTCACCATTAATAATCATTGACGGTAAAACCTGATTATCCAGTTTCTGCTGTTGTTGTAAGTTTTGTTCTTTTTGAATTTGTTGTTGTTGAATTTCTTGATTTAATCGAATCTGGATGTCATTGTCAGCAGCATAAATAACATTGGGTAATACAAATAAACTGCT
>JASGGM010000025.1:0-17161 GCA_047605045.1 Acinetobacter sp.
GATGTATGTCATTGGTGTGCTAAACCCGTCTTCCATGATTTTATATATTGCAATTGCCAGTGTCACTCGAATTATATTTACTGGACGCGTATTTTATTATTTCGCATTACCCATCACATTTTTTATTTTAATAAGTAGTTATTTAGTCATTAATAATATCATTGAATATGGTCCTATCTTTCAAATTGAAAAACTTCGCTATACGAACCAACTCTGGATTGGTCTTGTTGTTTACCTCGTTGTTCCAATACTCATCATGTGGTCGGTCTTATTCGAGGTGCTGCTTCATCAATGGAAGCATCGTGAGCATTTGATTCAAAAGTTGAGTTACCTCGATCCGCTTACCAACATCGCTAATCGACGAACGATTAACTTAAACTTAGACAAACTTCATCAGTCAAAAAATTCTTGTTATGCAATCGTTTTAATGGACTTAGATTATTTCAAACAAATCAATGATATGCATGGACATCATACAGGAGATGAAGTCTTAATTCAGGTCGCCAATACATTAAAGAAACAGATTCGCAAAGGTGATTTAGTCGGGCGTTTTGGTGGAGAAGAGTTTATTTTAATCCTGCCTAGGATCAATGCAGTAACAGCTGCCGACATTGCTGAGCGCTGTAGACTGGCTATTGTTGAATTACAAGTTAAAAATGCAGAAGATAAAATATTCTCCGTTACGGCGAGTTTTGGCGTCGCAGAATCGTTTGCAGATTACAAGACTCAACACATTTTAAGCCAAGCCGATAAAGCACTTTATTCAGCAAAAGCCTCCGGACGAAATCGAGTTCATATTTTTAAAGAAATTGAGTCATATGATGCCACTTGAGAGTTATAATTTTGCAAAATGCTAAGGTTGTAACTGCGCAAGATGCTGAATTAAGGTTTTAGCTTTAAATGCACCTGTCAGACGTAAATTTCGCTTTTCTTGATGTTGTGCATTCAAAAATAAATAGGTCGGTGGCCCCAGAATATTCCATTGTGCCAATAATGCTTCGTGCTCGCTATCGTACTGACTTAAATCCAGTTTAATCAGATAAAATTTTGATAACGCCTGTTGTACATCTGCCTGTTTTAAAACTTGATGTTCTATAGGCTGACATGCCACACACCAATCGGCATAGACATCAACAATGACGGCTTGATCATGCGGTGCTTTCGCCAATAACTGCTGAAAGTCTTTAGCGGTTTTAGCAACATGCCAAACATGTTCTTGTTTGGAAGATGGTTGAACCCATGCCTGAAAAAACTGATATTGTTGATACATAAAGGTTGGAATCAAGCCAATCAACGCCACCACATACACATATTTTAAACCACGTACATGCTTGATCATGCCAAATATGAAGTAAGCGATCACCGTCATAAAAAATAGCGCATGTAATATCTGCATCCACAGCGTGGGTAGAATCGGCCGAATAAAATACAATGCGAGTCCCAACATCACGAATGCAAAAATCACTTTGATCTGTTGCATCCAATCACCAACTTTCGGGAGTATTTTAGAACCCAAGACACTCACAATCAGCAATGGAATCCCCATCCCAAAGCCCAACGTAAACAGCAAAACTGCACCTTGCCATTGTTGCTGTGTCTGCGCAATAAACAGTAATGCCCCTGCCAGTGGCGCAGTCATACAAGGGCCTACCAATAAAGCGGAGACCGCTCCCATAATAGCCGCCCCAAACAGGGTGCCGCCTTGTTGTGTCGCTTGCAAGCGATCTAATCGTTGCATCAAGACTTGAGGGATTTTCAGCTCAAATAAGCCGAATAAATTCAGCGCAAATAGCACAAATAACAAGCTAAATGCCACGAGGGTGATGGGTTGTTGTAACCATCTTTGAAAATTAAGACCTGCCGATGCTGCTACAACACCTAAACCCGCATAGACACACGCCATACTACAAACAAATACCAACGCAATGACCCATGCTTTTAGCCCTCGCTGCTCTCGAAGCAGCAATGAACTAACAATCGGCAACATCGGTAAAGAACAGGGTGTAAATGCCAATAAACATCCCAAGCCCAGAAACAACAATAGACTATAAGCCAAAGAATGTTCACTAAGTTTGGCAGTCCATTGTTGGTCTTGCGAAAGTCCCTTGTCTGCCTGATCAGCTACTGCGCGGTCAGGGAGCGTGGTGACTGTTGCTGAGGATGCGGTATTTTTTGCCAATGAAGATGTATTGGCTTGTTCAGATAAACTGAGCAAGTCATACGATTTAACGGCTTGATCTTGCGGAATAATTAAGCCATCTGCATCAGTTTGAATATGAATGGTTTGGGGGGGATAACATATACGGTCTTTTTCACATCCCTGCCAACTCACCACATAGTCTTGTTGCGGTTGCGTTTTAATCTGAAAACTGACTTGGTGATAATACACCCGACTATCACCAAAATTTTCATCATGTTGTGATATGGCAGGCGGAAAGGTGATTTTGAGTGGCTGAGCACCCTGTTTCACCTCAAATTTATGCTGGTACAAATAAAAGTTTGGTTGAATTTTCCACGTCAATACAGCGTGTTTCGTATTCACAGAATCAGCTGAAAACTGAAAGGCTTGCTCAGCTGTCAGCGCCGTTTGTTCTGCGTATGCGTTTGCAGTCCATAACATGCAACACGCTAGACAGCATTGCCACAGATAACGTAAAACTGTCATACGCCAATCAGCTTGAGCGAATTTCATCAACCTACACTTTTCTTTTCAAACACGGTTTAGAATAGAAAAGAGATGCCAAGACCACCCGTATAGTCTGGCGCATCACCTGCCAAGCCAACACCAATACTTGCATCTAATTGGGTTCTCGCATTTAACGCATAAATCACACCCGTTGCCAGAGATGTTTGATCTGCAAGGCTTTCTTGTTTGCGATACACAAACTCGGAGAAACCTGACCATTTGTTTGAGAATGTATAATTCAAGGTTGGAATGGCCGACACGGACCAATCACCATCCTGAATTTCATACAACATGGTAATCCCTGTAGAAACCAAGTCATTTTGCTGATACATGACCGTCGAGCCCAAGGTATAAATATCATCGCCTGCGGTGAAGTTTTTATTACCTGTCGCAATCGTTGCACGCGCAAGAACCGCCATCGACATTTTTTCATCATTTAAATCAATGGCTTTTTTCAAACCGACGGAAACATCACCAAGACCATGATCTTCTGTTTTTCGACCAGGATTTTTAATTTGTGTCCAAGCGGGGCCGTCCCAGCCCAGTTGTAATTCCAATCCATCGGCCAAACCTGTACGTAATAACAGGTCACCCTGAATCGTCGTGGTTTTTTCCTGCCCGTTCTCAACACGTTGTTTGTCATAAGTAACGGTAGGAAGCCCTTGTTCCCATGCCAGCTGTCCAACAGGGGTAATCCCTGTACCGAAGCCAGACCCTGGGCGATCAAATGAAAAATCTGCTGCATAGCTGACCGAGCTACAGACTGCAGCCAATACGAATGTGGTGGTTTGCCATTGTTTCATAGAATTACTCAAACTTTATTATTCAACCAGTTCTTTGGTCATCTTAGCACCAGATTCACGAAGCAATTGTAGTGTTTGCTTCTCCTCTACCAATGCCTGTGACCAGTCAATTTCATCATATTCACATTCAAACATTAAATAACTAATGGAAGATAATATGGTTTGGTCTTCATCATCAAGTGTATTTGGATTCACTTTTTCATTGAGTAAGCGCTGCACAACAGGTACACACGCCGCACTTGCAGCATCCCAAAGTGGCCCATAAAACTCTTCGGCATCCCATAAATGGACATTGGCCTGTGCAGCAATCAAAGCCTCTAAAATATCTAAATAAGGTTGCAAGCGGGCTTGTTTTTCTTGTTCTGACAGCGGTTTGCCTGCCTCATATGCTTCACAAATTCGTTCCCACCAATCAAATAATCCATCACATAAGACGGTAACGGGTAAGCCTTTTTCTTCATCAATAAAATTTGGATCTAAACCATCAGCCAGTAATTGTTTGACTTGTGCTGTATCAAGTTCTTCAATTGCCTGAATCAATGATTGTTGTAAGCTATTCAGCATGTAAATTCCCAATTGAGCAGCTCAGAAACATTCTGTGCAATAGATGCAGTTTACCAAAATCCAGTCTTGAAGACATAAAAAAGCTCCTTTTCAGGAGCTTTTAGTTGTAAATGAATTATGCTTCATCTTCGGCAAGTTCCAGCGGCTTACCACGTACTTGCTCTTTTTTCTCAAAAAGATGTTCTAGGCTACGCTTTAATCGATCAATGCTGCCATGAATCGCTGCATCAATATTTGGTGCTTTATGCGATACCACAACAGGTTTTAAACCTGCTGGACGTGCTTCAATTAAACATTTAAGCTCGTTTTCTCCCCCTTTGACCCCATGTTCATCACTTAAATGAACTGAAAAGTGGGTAATTTTTTCACTATGACGTTGAAATTCATTGGTCAGCTCTGTGCGAACATAATTAATTAAACGTTCACTATTTTGAATGTTTTTATCTGTACGGATTTCAATGTTCATAAATCATCCTCACCTTGTATATATTGTTTACTCAAACTGTAAACTATTCAATCATCTCGATTGTGTTATGTCCAATATGATGCAAGCTTAGGTTATTTTCATCGACTACCTATCAATTTTTAATGGACAGGTCATGATTGTCACCTTTTTTGCATATATTTTGAGATGTCCTGTCATATTCAATATCAGGCTATACTGCAAAATATGCAAGCGGATTTTTCATAAAACGATCAAAAGGAAACCATTAGTGACAACTTCTTACTTACGTGGTCAAGCACTTATTGATGAAATTCAAACAACACCTTATTCTCGTGATCTAGTTGGCTATCATGGCCAGCCACCCCATGCACATTGGCCAAATAACGCCAAAATTGCAGTTCAATTTGTGCTCAATTATGAAGAAGGTTCAGAAAATCACGTTGAACATGGTGACGTAGGCTCAGAACAATTCCTTTCAGATATTGTTGGTGCTGCCAGTTTCCCAGCGAAACATATGTCGATGGACTCCATGTATGAATATGGTTCCCGTGCTGGTTTCTGGCGTATTCATGAGGAATTTCAAAAGCGTGGATTACCCATGACTATTTTTGGCGTAGGCATGGCATTCGCTCGAAATCCTTATGTGGTCGAAGCGATTAAAACTGCAAAGTATGATGTTGTCTCACATGGTCAACGCTGGATTCACTATCAAGATATGGATATTGAAACTGAGCGACAATACATGGATCAAGCAATTAGTGTATTAGAAACCTTATTTGATGAAACACCGATGGGTTGGTATACAGGACGTGATAGCCCCAATACGCGCCAATTGCTTGCTGAATTCCCACAAATTAAATATGACTGTGATTATTATGGTGATGACCTGCCCTTTTGGACACAACTCACCAACTTGGCAGGTGAAACACGTCGTCATTTAATTATTCCCTATACCTTAGAATCGAATGACATGAAATTTTGTTCGCCAGGTGGCTTTAATAGTGGCGAACAGTTCTATCAATATTTAAAAGATGCATTTGATGTGTTGTATGCCGAAGGTGAAGATGCACCAAAAATGCTCTCTATTGGCATGCACTGCCGCATTTTGGGGAAACCCGGTCGTTTTAAAGCTTTACAGCGCTTTTTAGATTATATCCAAGCCCATGACAATGTATGGGTTTGTCGCCGTAATGACATTGCTGAACATTGGTATAAACACCATATTTAACATGAATAATCCATAAAAAAATCAAAATATTAGGGGGAAGATTGAAAGGTCTTCCTTTTTTGTTTTCTAGTTTTTGGTTTTTTTTACTCAATTTTGGCGTCTTTATTGCAAAGCCTAATGTCATCTTCACTATTTCGATATTGCAATGCAACTTGAAGAATTTAATCGATATCCATCTGTCGAAGCTGAACAGCTGTTAAAAAGATGCGTCAATATTCCATCATGGGTCATAGCCTTAGCCCAGCAACGGCCTTATAAGACAAGGCATGCTTTGCTCGATTTGGCACAAAAAAATACTGCAGTCTGGACTTGGTTAGAGGTCAAAACGGCTTTGGATACTCATCCGAGAATTGGTGAAAAAAAGGCAAAACAACACTTAACTGCGGAAGAGCAAGCTTTTTCTGATCGGGAACAAGCAGGTATTGCACAAGATCAGACCACACTGGATGCACTGTATCAGGGCAATGTAGCCTATGAACAAAAGTTTGGTTTTATTTTCCTCATCAAAGCCGCAGGTCTAAGCAGTGAGCAAATTTTACAAGCATTACAGCAACGGCTTCAGCATTCTTTGGAAGATGAAAAGGATATCGTCAAACAACAATTAGCAGCCATTGCATTGCTACGTTTAGAACAGGAAATTTCAGCATGATTAGTACACATATTCTCGATACCCATTTAGGTAAACCTGCGGCGAATGTTAGGGTAAGACTGTTTGATACCCAGCAACATACGCTATTGGGTCAAGGTCTGACGGATGCCGATGGTCGACTTAAAGATTTTGGTATGTCTGCCTTGCAGATCGGTGAATACCAACTCGAATTTGACATTGCCCCGTATTTTAATGCACTCAATCTCGACACTTTTTTTCCTAAAGTCTGCATTCAATTTTATGTTGCCGATGCGGATGCGCATTATCACGTTCCTCTTTTAATCAGTCCTTTTGCTTACTCGACTTATCGGGGCAGCTAGTTGTTCCAAAATTATTGTCAGCAAAAATAAGGATATATCACATGATGAACCAAAATGTATCTCCAGAACATCAACGTTTAGGGCTTTCCAAAAACATCACCTATGGTTTGCAACATGTCCTGACCATGTATGGCGGCATTATTGCACCACCATTAATTGTTGGAAATGCGGCTGGACTCAACGCCATGCAAATTGGTTTACTCATCGCTGCATCATTATTTGCGGGTGGTATTGCGACAATTTTACAGACAGTGGGACTGAAATATATTGGTGCGCAATTGCCATTGGTACAAGGGGTGTCCTTTGCAGGGGTAGCGACAATGGTCGCGATTGTTACCACAGGAGGTGGGCTGCCAGCCGTGTATGGTGCCATTATTGTCAGCTCACTGATCGGCTTTTTTATTGCCCCTTTCTTCTCCAAAATTATTCGTTTTTTCCCGCCTGTCGTGACTGGCTGTGTCATTACCATGATTGGGTTATCGCTGCTACCCGTTGCGATTCGCTGGATTATGGGGGGAAATAATAAAGCACCTGACTGGGGGAGTTTGAGTAATATTTCTTTGGCCTTACTCAGTTTTGCATTGGTTATTTTGTTTAATATGAGCCAAAACCCCACACTACGCCGTTTAGCAATCTTATTGGCGATTATTGTGGGAACAGCGATTGCTGCGGTCTTGGGATACAATAACTTTTCCCATGTATCGCAAGGTGTCTGGTTTCAATTTCCCGATTTATTTGCCTTTGGCGCACCTACCTTTGAATTGACTGCCATTATTTCCATGCTGATTGTCACTGTCGTGATTATGACTGAAACCACCGCAGATATTTTAGCGGTCGGCGAAATTGTTGGCACTGAAGTTCCTTCTCAGCGTATTGCCAATGGTTTGCGTGCCGATATGTTGTCCAGCGCAATTGCACCGATTTTTGGCTCATTTATGCAAAGCGCATTTGCCCAAAATGTCGGTTTAGTGGCAATGACAGGCATTAAAAGCCGATTTGTCGTCGCAACGGGTGGCGTGATTTTAATTGTTTTGGGTTTACTGCCTATTATGGGGCGTATTATTGCTGCAATTCCGACACCTGTATTAGGCGGTGCGGGTTTGGTTTTATTCGGTAGCGTGGCAGCCAGTGGTATTCGTACCTTGGCCAAAATTGACTATAGTAATCAACGTAATTTAATTATTGTCGCGGCTTCACTTGCAGCAGGCATGATTCCTGTTTTAGAACATGGATTTTATGAACATTTCCCTGTCTGGGTGCAAACATTATTCCATTCAGGGATCAGTTCGACCTGTTTAATGGCAATTAGCTTGAATATTTTGTTTAATCATGTGTGTAAATCCACTGTAAAAATACAAAATGTTGAACATCATTAAGACGAAACACTCGCCATTTCAGTTTTGGAATGGCGAATCTATATTAAAATAATTTATTGTTTATCAATAGTATAGTTTAAAAATCTCAGACCATTTGGTTTAATCTATACTTCTTCATTTTGATATTACTAAACTTTTTTCTTATTTTTTTATAAATTGGTAGGATTTTTGCTTAATCCCCCCTATTCTTGTCATCCTTCAATAGGGGAGAACCTTTTAATGCAATTTAAACACCTTATCGCTGCATGTACTTTATTGTCTATGAGTGCCGCTACTCAAGCCAAAGTCATTTGGCAAGATTTTAGTTTAACGGGCCTTTATGGTGAAAACTATGCCGTCGTGGATAAAAAAGAAACCACGTTAACCGTTGAATATGCAGCGAAAGTATCATATGCCGATGTTTTCTTTTTCTTAGACCGCATGCATGGCGGGGACGACAACAAAAGTTCATACTTCGAATTATCCCCACGCTTAAGTTTGGGTGAGATTACAGGAAAGTCACTGGCATTTGGCCCTGTAAAAGATGTTTTAATCGCAACAACATGGGAAGCCAATAGCTCATCCAATAATAACTTTGATAACTTCCTTTATGGTGTCGGCTTTGATTTAGATATTCCTTATTTTAAATATGCCACCGTCAATTTCTATCGTGCCAATAACGAAGTGCAAACAGACGATTATCAACTGACTTTAACCTATGGCATTCCTTTTACCATTTCCTCTGAAGAGTTCTTGGTGGATGGCTTCCTTGATTGGTCTACTGCTTCAGGTTCAGGTTCATCGGCACATGCCAGCGAAATGAACTGGACAACACAGTGGAAATGGAATGTAGGCAAGCATATTTCTCCTGGCACGCGTTTATATGTTGGTATCGAGCATTCGATTTGGAATAATAAATTTGGTCTGAAAGGCTACGATGAAAACAACGTCAGCGCGCTCGTCAAATATCATTTCTAAGTATTAAAAAAACGATCCATCCCTTTTAAAAAGCCATCGTTACATGGTGTAACGATGGCTTTGTGTATTGTTTATACTATTCATGAAAGTTCAACACTAACGATAGGGGAATATAAATTCCCCTCATACAATCAATCCAATACATTGCCAATAATATTGCTCACAATTCCTTTCATAATGTGTGGCCCCTCTTCTACCCGTAAATCGGCATACCACTGCTCAGTGGTCGCCGCATCTTTCATGTGCGTCACATCACAACGTTTTCGAGCCCGTAATACCATTTCTTTCGTGCGTTCATTACGTTTGTCCTGATAACGGCGCAACGCATCTGGAATACCCAAGGTATTGATTTGCAACGATCTGGCCAAATAAATTGCATCTTCCATGGCCTGACATCCCCCCTGTCCAATATCAGGAGTAGTACTATGTGCTGCATCGCCCACAATCACTACACGCCCCTTATAAAAATCAAGGAAGGGTTCAATATCATGAATTTCCACACGATTGGTTTTTTGTGCATCCAAACGCTCAATTAAACTTTGTACTTGTGGACACCATCCTGCAAAATATTGTTTGAGTTCATCTTTATATTTGAGTCGATCATTCTCCAAACCTGCGGGCAAAGGCACGTCTAAAAAGAAATAAAACCGCTGCTCGGCAACAGGCATTAATGACGCTCGTTTTCCCTCACCCACATAGGTTGTCCAATGGTCGGCAGCCGCCAGATCATCCGACATATCTACCAATCCATTCCAATTGACATACCCTGCATAACGGCGTGCCACTTGCTCACCCAACACATAAGCACGCGTCATTGAGTGGGTGCCATCTGCACCAATGAGTAATTCTGTTTCTAAGGTTGTCCCATCGGCAAAGCTCACCTTAACTCGCTCGTCTTGTTGTTCCAGCGCAATCATCCGCTTGTCTAAGTGGATATCTTCCCGACCAAACTCGTCCATCAGCATATTTTGCAAATCGGCACGAGAGACAGGATAAGGACGTTGTCCAACTTCCTCGATTAACGGCCATAAGCTAAATTGCGTCATGGTTTCGCCAGTTAAGCCATCGACATAGGCCATTGCATCCATTTGACCACCAAGTTTTGCAACCTGCTTGCCCAAACCTAAATAATTTAGACATTTCACACCATTCGACCACAACGAGATTGCCGCACCTACTGGCAAAATTTGCGCAGCTTGTTCATAGATGGAGACTTGATAACCGAACCGTTTTAGTGCAATTCCTGTTGTTAAACCAGCCATGCCTGCACCAATAATGACAATTTCCATCTGTATTTCTCTCGCAATGGTATTTATTTGTTCTTTTTCATGCCAAAACTATGCCATTTTTCACGTTAATTCTTAAAATTGCACAACGATGATCACTTAAATTGGCATAGATCATGCAAGCTCAATACCACATAAATCATGCTAAACTGCATGAACATTGAACGACAAGCACAACATTTAGGACCGTTGGATAAAAATATGGCGACTTTACTTGCACCCGAATTTACCCTTCCAGCCCACTTGCAAACATTAACCAACCTTGCCGACGCGCGCATTGGTGCAGAAATTATCAGTTGCTCAGATCAATTTTTTGCTGAAGCCAGCCGCATGTTGCAATTCGATCCCCCTATTTTTGTCGAAGGCAAGTTCGATGATCATGGCAAATGGATGGATGGATGGGAAACACGACGTAAACGTCATGCAGGTTATGACTGGTGCATTGTAAAACTGGGGGTTGCAGGTAAAATCCAGGCGGTTGATATTGATACGACTTTTTTTACGGGGAACTACCCTGCTTCGGCTTCACTTGAAGCCTGTTATGTTGAAGGTGATGATATCAGTCAGGCACAATGGATTAATATTCTAAGTAATCATGAACTTGGCTCCAGCCAACATCATATTTTACCGACCGAAGCCAACGGTATTTTTAGCCATATTCGCTTAAATATTTTTCCTGATGGTGGCGTAGCTCGTTTACGTGTCTATGGCGAAGTTCAAATTCAGAATTTCGAGAGTGATGAAACCCTTGACCTTGTTGCCCTCAAAAATGGCGGACGTGTCGTTGCCTTTAGCGATGCACACTATGGACATCCACAAAATTTAATTAATCCCGGCCGTGGCGTGAATATGGGCGATGGCTGGGAAACCAAGCGTCGTCGTGCCCCTGGTTATGATTGGTGTATTTTGGCACTTGGCCAAGCGGGAAAAATTGAAAAAATTGAAATCGATACCGCCCACTTTAAAGGGAACTTCCCAGCACAAGTCTCTATTCAGGCTGTTTATTTAGAAGATGCAACCGATGCACAATTGATTCCACAAAGTATGTTTTGGCCATTTTTACTCAATGCTCAGGCAATGCAAATGGATCATATCCACGAATATCTGACTGAAATATTGGCACATGAAAAAATTAGCCATGTCCGTATTAACATGATTCCAGATGGCGGCATTAGTCGTATCCGCCTATTCGGTCAATTGATAAAATAACCTTTAAATTGGAGTTTGAAATTGAAATGTTAATTCAGGTTCAACCCCTCAGTAACGAAGCATTTGCACCCTTTGGTGAAGTCATTTCTTGCACAGGTCACGACTTTTTCCATATTAATGATGCACATACCGAGCGTTATCATGCCTTGGTTGAAACAGAAATTGTGGGTGAAGCCAAAGTTGGGATTAGTATTTTTCGAAATATTAAAACCACAACCTTACCCCTCGACATTTCAATGTTGGAACGGCATCCCAAAGGTTCACAAGCCTTTATTCCAATGCAAGGGCAAAAATTCTTAATTGTGGTTGCACCTGAATTGAATGCTGAACAACCCGATACCCATAAAATTTGTGCCTTTCTTTCCGATGGTTCACAAGGCGTGAATTATCGGGCAGGCACATGGCATCACCCTTTACTGACCCTTGAAAGCCCAAGCGATTTTGCTGTCGTCGACCGAATTTTAGGTGATGCGAATTGTGATGTGTTTGATTTTGCTCAGACCGTCAGGATTGTTTTCTAATTGATCAACATCAGTTGCTTTTTGCATCAGTGTTAAACTACGATCAGCCGACCAAATAAATGGTTCGCATTGCCTTAGAGAAGTATGAATGTCTGATCAACGGGATAAAAGTTCAACGAAAAAATCGATCACGGCGCATGATGTCGCACAATTGGCAGGTGTTTCACAATCTGCCGTTTCTCGACACTTCACGCCTGGTGCCAGTGTTTCAGCCAAAACACGTGAAAAAATTGCAAAAGCAGCTGAACAATTGGGCTACAGACCCAATTTAATTGCGCGCTCACTCATTACTAAAAAATCAAATTTAATCGGTATTGTCTTACCGCTGAATACCAATCCATATTATCAATCCATTTTGGAACATTTATCGCATGCATTGGCGACACATGGCTATCGCATTTTGTTATTTACGAACCCTGCTGGTCACGACTCCGATGAGTTAATCGAAGAAATTCTACATTATCCCTTAGATGGTCTGATTTTGGTTGCAGTGAATCTCGCCTCTCATCTTGCAGATGAATGTCAACAAAATGGTCTCCCTGTTGTCATGATGACCAGAAAAACTGAATCAAATCTAATTTCGAGTATTACGGGAGATAACCTGCATGCTGCTGAAACCATCGCTGCCTTCTTAGTTGCTGGGCAGCATCAACATTTTGCCTTTATGGCAGGCGAACCACAATCTTCAACCAGTCGCGATCGTGAACAGGCTTTTTTTAACTTTCTTTCCAAATCTGGGATTCACGACATTCAAAAAGTGATCGGGCATTATCAACATGAATCTGCGTGTATCGCTGCGCGCGCATTATTTTCTAGTGCAACTGTCCCCGATGCAATTTTTTGTGCCAATGATCAAATGGCACTCGCAACGCTTGATATTGCACGTAGCGAGTTTGGTCTGGTCGCGGGCAAAGATGTTTCAATTATCGGATTTGATGATAACTATCTGGCGAGCTGGGGTGCATTTGAACTCACCACCTATTCACAACCTGTGACCGCCATGGTTGCTCAAGCCATTGAATTGTTATTGGCACAAATCGAAAAAACCTTGCAAGCGCCACAACATTTAACTGTGAGTGGCGAATTGATTATTCGGTCATCTGCTCGCCGACCAAAGCACGGAATAATTCAGAAAAAACATTATCTTATCTGGGAGAGTTAATTTTTTTCATCTTCCAGATACACTGCAATATTTTTTTTAAAACATATTGCATACGTATGCAAAAATGAGTTATCTTTATTTTAGCCGCTCAAAACATGTCCAAGGAGGATTTCAAATGGCAATTTGGCTAAAACAAGGAACCGCACCAGAAGTCATCAAAGAACATCAACAACAGGTTCGTACAACCGTTGAACAACTTTTAAGTGACATTGAAGCACGTGGCGACACCGCCATTCGGGAACTCTCATTAAAATTTGACAAACTGGAACGTGATAACTTTCGCCTCAGTGAACAGGAAATCGAAGCGTGTCTATCACAATTGTCGAAAAGAGACCTTGAAGATATTCGCTTTGCCCAGACTCAAGTTGAGAATTTTGCACGCCATCAGCGTAATAGCATTACTGATATTGAAGTTGAAACATTGCCTGGGGTCATTTTAGGGCATAAGAATATTCCTGTCAGTGCAGCAGGCTGTTATGTTCCTGGTGGGAAATACCCGCTACTCGCTTCAGCACATATGTCGGTGATTACTGCTCGCGTTGCAGGCGTTCCGCGCATTATTACGTGTGCACCACCATTCAATGGAAAACCAGCGCCAGCCATTGTTGCAGCACAACATCTGGCAGGTGCAAATGAAATTTACTGTTTAGGCGGTATTCAAGCCGTGGGGGCAATGGCCATTGGTACTGAATCAATTGCACCTGTCGACATCCTTGTCGGTCCAGGAAATGCCTTTGTAGCTGAAGCCAAACGTCAATTATTTGGCCGTGTCGGCATCGATTTATTTGCGGGTCCAACCGAAACATTGGTCATTGCAGATGAAACCGTCGATGGGGAAATATGTGCAACCGATCTCTTGGGTCAGGCTGAACATGGTCCAGATTCTCCAGCCATATTACTCACAACATCTTTAGAACTCGCCAAGGAAACCATTCAGGAGGTCGAACGCCTGCTTGAAGTTTTACCGACGGCGCATATTGCTCGTCAAGCATGGAATAGTTTTGGTGAAGTGATCGTGGCTGATTCCGATGAAGAAATGCTTGAGATTGCCAATAAATTGGCCTTTGAGCATGTGCAGGTCATGACCAAAGATCCTGATTATTTCTTAAATAATTTGCAAAATTTTGGCGCATTATTTTTAGGTCCACGTACCAATGTTGCCTATGGCGATAAAACTATTGGCACCAATCATACCCTGCCAACGAAAAGAGCAGCGCGCTATACAGGCGGATTATGGGTTGGAAAATTCTTAAAAACCTGTACTTATCAGAAAGTGCTGACCGATGCAGCTTCTACACAAATTGGTGAATACTGCTCACGGTTATGCGCACTTGAAGGTTTCGCAGGACACGGTGAACAAGCCAATATTCGTTTAAGACGTTATGGCAATAAAACTGTGCCTTATGCAGGGATTGCAGAATAAGTTTTCCTAAAATGCTCAATATCGAGCAAGATAATTTCTAACTGTACGCAGGGATGCCACATGCTATTGAAGATGAAGGGGGGTGTCATCTCTAGCGTACTGATGAGAGGTTTCTCATGAGTGTAATTATTGCTTTAGCCGCTTTATTTGTATTAATGATTGCAGCTTATCGTGGATATAGCGTGATACTGGTTGCACCACTTTTGGCATTGGCAGCAGTATTTTTAACCGATCCAAGTGCAGTTGCACCTGCTTTTACCAATTTATTTATGGAGAAAATGGTCGGTTTTATCAAGCTCTACTTTCCTGTTTTTTTGCTGGGGGCAATATTTGGGAAATTGATTGAACTTTCAGGCTTTTCAAAGGCAATTGTCGCCACAATTATAAAATTGCTGGGTGAGAAAAGAGCGATTCCTGTCATTATCACAATCTGTGCCCTACTGACTTATGGCGGCGTTTCATTATTTGTTGTTGTGTTTGCCGTATATCCTTTTGCAGCCGAGATGTTTCGCCAAAGTAATATTCCAAAACGCCTCATGCCCGCAACCATTGCATTGGGTGCATTCACCTTTACTATGGATGCAATGCCTGGTTCGCCACAAATTCAAAATATTATTCCAACGACATTTTTTAGTACCAACAGTTGGGCTGCACCGACCTTAGGTATTATTGGCTCATTATTTATTGTGACAACAGGAATACTCTATCTAGAAAATCGGCGTAAAAAAGCACAACGTGATGGTGAAGGCTATGGTGACCAGTTAAAGAATGAACCACAAACGCCTGAAAATATTAAGCTTGCACATCCTTTTATTGCATTATTGCCATTACTGTTAGTGGGTATTGTCAACTTAGCATTAACGCATTTCATTCCTCAGTGGTATCCCGCGATTTTTGATTTACATTTAGCAGGCATGAAAGATGCGGTTCCTGTAGAAATTAAGAAAATTACTGCCATTTGGGCAGTATTGGGCGCATTGTGTAGCGGTATTTTATGTATCTTTATTTTCAGCTATAAAACGATTTTCAAAGAGTTTACTGAAGGTACAAAAACTGCTATTGGGGGTGCCATGCTTGCCGCCATGAATACAGGCTCTGAATATGGTTTTGGCGCGATTATTGCCGCATTGCCCGGTTTCGTAGTGGTGGCAAACTCGCTGCATGGTATTCAAAATCCATTAATCAATGAAGCCATTACCATCAATATCTTGGCAGGGATCACGGGGTCATCTTCTGGTGGGATGAGTATCGCTTTGGGGGCAATGGCCGATCAATTCATTGCTACTGCAACAGCAGCCAATATTCCATTTGAAGTGCTGCATCGTGTCGCATCCATGGCAGCGGGTGGCATGGATACCCTACCCCACAACGGCGCAATTATTACCTTACTCACCGTGACGGGGTTAACGCATCGCCAAGCATACAAATATATTTTTGGGATCACCTTTATTAAAGTTGCAGCCGCGTTTGTCATTATCGCTGTTTATTATACGACAGGGTTGGTCTAGTTTTAGTCTCACCAATAGCAACAACATAGAAAGTCTGGTGTTACGGACTTTCTACATTTTTTGCACATTAACTTTGCAAAAGCATAAAAGTTAAATGTGCTAAATCCGTTATAGTTTGCATGTTTAAAAAGATTTGAGTGATGTTCACCATGAAAAAACCAATGGCATTAACCGCCGTAATCGCAACAAGTGTGCTCATGACCGCTTGTGCACATTTACCATTTGGGCATAAAGACAAGCAGAAGTTGCCTAAAAAGCTTGATATGCCCAACCCTGCCAGTGAATATTGTTTACAGCAAGGGGGTAAATTAAAACGCTTGAAAGATGCCTATGGTAACAGTTTTAATAACTGTAAATTACCCCATGGCAAAGAACAAAATGAGTGGGATTTATATCGCAGTACGCATCAGTAATTTCATGAAGATGCAAAAAAGGTGTTCCATTGTGAACACCTTTTTTACTGCTCTAACAGCGTGTTTAAACCACAATATCGGCCAAATTTCCTTTTTGCTCCAACCATTGTTTACGGTCAGCAGAGCGCTTTTTCGCCAACAATTTATCCAACAACCCTGCGGTAAAATGTGCATCATCTAAATCGAGTTGTACCAAACGACGCGTATTCGGATCCATAGTCGTCTCACGAAGCTGGCTGGCATTCATTTCACCCAAACCTTTAAAGCGGGTAATTTGTGGATTTTTAGTTTTAATCTTGGCCAGAATTGCTTCTAGCTCTTCTTCATCCAAGGCATAGAACACATCTTTACCTGCATCAATTCGGAATAAAGGTGGCATCGCTACAAACAAATGTCCCTCTTCTACCAATGTCGAGAAATGCTTCACAAACAACGCACACAACAAGGTCGCAATGTGTAAGCCATCGGAGTCGGCATCCGCAAGAATACAAATTTTGCCATAGCGCAATTCTGATAAATCATCACTGCCAGGATCTACGCCAATCGCGATGGCAATATCATGAACTTCTTGCGAACCCAACACTTCAAACAGATGAAATATGATCAGAAGA
>JASGGM010000026.1:0-16622 GCA_047605045.1 Acinetobacter sp.
TTGTTGCATAAACATTTCAATGGCAGACTTCAGCTAGTCCTACCAAATTTAAGTTACAACTTGGGTGTGAGGACCAAACCAAACTCAACATTATGAAAAATCATCAAGTACTTGATTAGGTGGTTGTTCCTGAAAGGAAATAGCATGAGCAAGACATGAGTTTCAGTTCAAGCAGTAGTCTAAAGATGGGACGTTAATAATTTACTTTAAGCTTTAAATTTTTTGCCTTTTAAATCATTGAATGAGTAACCACATTCGGTTATTAATTTAACGGCTTCATTTTTGAATTCAGGGTTATATCGTTGTCCACTCATAATCAAATCTCCTATGCAAAAAGAATAGACCAAATTTGTCTAGGAAATTAGGAGCAGTCCAGTTAACTGGATAGCTTACTGCAATAAGAAACTAAATCATGCTGACGGTATGATGATATATAATCAAAAAATAGTTTAATTAACTCAAAATCTTACTATTTTTGATTATATATTCACTAGGTACTTTCACAAAATCTCTATCTAAGCGTACTTAAATCACTCCACCGTCACACTTTTTGCTAAGTTACGCGGCTGATCGACGTCAGTACCACGCAAAACAGCAACATGGTAAGACAGCAATTGCACTGGAATACTATAGACAATCGGCGCTAACCAAGGATTTACACTTGGAATTTGCACAACATGCTGGCGCTCTTTCTCATGAATTCCGCTATTTTCATCAGCAAAAACAAAAAGTTCACCGCCACGCGCTTGTACTTCTTCCATATTGGATTTTAACTTATCCAACATCTCATCATACGGTGCAAGAATGACCACAGGCATCTCGTTATCGACAAGGGCCAAAGGTCCATGCTTCAATTCACCTGCGGCATAACCTTCAGCATGAATATATGAAATTTCTTTTAATTTCAATGCACCTTCAAGCGCGATAGGGAAGTTGGTACCACGACCGAGGAACAAGCAATGTTGCTTTTCAACAAACAGTGCAGACAGACGTAAAATCTGGCTATTATGTTGTAAGGTATCCAGTAATACTTTCGGGCAATGCCACAATTCACGTGTAATTTCAGCAATTTGTTCTTCACTAATGCGCTGTTTTACTTGACCAATTTTCAGAATCAACAACATTAATGCAGCAAGTTGTGTAGTAAATGCTTTGGTCGATGCAACCCCAATTTCAGGGCCAGCCAAAGTCAATAAGTGATGATTGGTTTCACGCACCATTGAAGATGTTGCAACATTACAAATGGTCATCGTACTGATTGTAAGACCTTTGGCAATCGCACGTTTTTGCGTGTCACGTAGGGCTGCAAGCGTATCGGCAGTTTCACCTGATTGTGAAATACAAACATACAAAGTACGGTTGATAATCACAGGCGAGCGATAGCGGAATTCACTGGCAATTTCCACCTGACACGGTAAATCAATCAGTTGTTCTGCCCAATATTTGGCAATCATTCCGGCATGATAGCTGGTACCACAGGCAATAATTTGAATTTGATCAATGTCTTTAAAATCAGCTTCAGCATCTTGCAAGAAATCGTCACGAAGTGCATTGCCATTCAACGCTTGTGAAATGGTTTGTTGCAACGCCTCTGGCTGTTCGTAAATCTCTTTAAGCATATAATGCTTATATTCACCTTTCGAGGTATTGCTGACAGCGGCATCAAGCTCACGCACAGGGCGTTCAATACGTTGATGACCATGTACATAAATTTCGATGCTGGTACGGGTTAAGCGTGCAATATCGCCTTCTTCAAGGTAGATAAAACGATTGGTAATCGGCAGTAACGCCAATTGGTCAGAACCAATAAAGTTCTCGCCAATCCCAACACCAATGACCAACGGCGAACCTTCACGCACTGTAATCAGCTCATCTGTATGATCGGCATGTACAATCCCAAGCGCATAAGCACCCTTGAGTTGTGGGACGACGCTACGCACAGCATCTAATAGTGTTGCATGCGTTTTTAAAGCTTCTGTGACTAAATGCGCCACCACTTCAGTGTCGGTTTGTGAGCTAAACACATAACCCAAGGCTTCTAAATCGGCCTTTAATTCAGCATAATTTTCAATAATACCGTTATGAACGACGGCCACTTTATCTGAGATATGAGGATGTGCATTGGCCTCTGTTGGCTTGCCATGGGTGGCCCAACGGGTATGCGCAATGCCTAAACTGCCTGTCAGTTGATGTGATTTCACAGCTTGTTCTAAATTAATCACTTTACCGACACGGCGTTCACGCAGAATTTGCTGCTGATTCACCACAGCCAAACCCGCAGAATCATAACCACGATACTCAAGGCGTTTTAAGCCTTCGATCAGAATTTCACTAATATTTCGTTCGGCAACGCCACCAACAATACCGCACATATACTTTACCTCTTATTTCTTAGTCTTTTGGGGACGTTGATAATTTGCTTTTTCAATTTGTTGTGCACGTTCAAATGCCAGCGCATTTTCAGCGACATCACGAGTGATGACAGATCCTGCACCAACAGTTGCGCCGTGACCAATCCGAACAGGTGCAACAAGTGAACTGTTGGAACCAATAAAGGCTGAATCACCAATGATGGTTTTATGCTTGTTGGCACCATCATAATTACAGGTGATGGTACCTGCACCAATATTAGAACCTGCACCTACTTCAGCATCGCCTAAATAGGTGAAATGATTGGCTTTTGAACCTAAACCAATGCTAGTGTTTTTGACTTCAACAAAATTGCCAATATGTACATCGTTGGCCAGATTTGCACCAGGACGTAAGCGTGCGAATGGGCCAATTTGGGTATTTTCACCCACGATAGCACCATCAAAAATGCTATATGGCTGAACTTTAGTGCCCGCTGCAATTTTGGTATTTCTGAGGATACAGCCTGCACCCAGTTCAACCCCATCACCTAGTTCACATTCGCCTTCAATGATGACGTTAATATCAATCCGTACATCTTGGCCGACTTTAACGGAGCCACGTAAATCGAAGCGTTCAGGATCCGTCAAGGTAACGCCTTGACGCATCAGTTCCTGCGCTTGTTGACGTTGAAACGCACGTTCCAACATCGCCAATTGTAGACGATCATTAACGCCTTCAACTTCATACGCAAGATCGGGTTGAATAGAGGCAATTTCAAGACCATCGGCCACAGCCATCGCTACGATATCGGTTAAATAATATTCGCCTTGTGCATTGTTATTCGATAATTTTGGCAACCATTGATGCAATTTTGCATTGCTGACACAGTAAATACCTGTGTTAATTTCCTGAATTTGGCGTTGTTGTTCAGATGCATCTTTGTGTTCAACAATGGCTTGAATCAAACCATTTTCACGTACGATTCGACCATAACCCGTGGGGTTCTCAACGGTTAATGTAATCATACCAATGCCAGTTTTCTGGCTGACATCTAGCAATTTCTCTAAAGTTACTTTGCTAACCAGAGGGACATCGCCGTATAAAATTAAAGAATGGCCGTCCTGAGGTAAAACGGGTAAGGTCATTTGTACGGCATGGCCGGTACCGAATTGTTGTGCTTGCTCAACCCATTGGATATTCTCATGGGCAAACGCATGTTGTACCAGTGCGCCGCCATGACCAAAAATTGTAATAATATTATTGGCTTGTAATTGTTTGGCAGTGTGAATAACATGACCGAGCAAAGGTTGTCCTGCAAGCGGTTGCAGCACTTTCGGTAATTGCGAACGCATGCGAGTGCCTTTTCCAGCAGCAAGAATAATGACGGTAGTTGACATAATGACCCTACTTAAATGGCGTTAAGCCCCAGAAAGTAATAGATAGATGGTAATACACAAAGCAGCCCAAATGCCTGCAATAATGTCATCGAGCATAATGCCGAAGCCACCAGCGACTTTTTGGTCAGCGATACGAATTGGCCACGGTTTCCAGACATCAAAAAGTCGAAACAGTGCAAATCCGATAATAATCCATTGTAACTGCATAATATTAAAAAATATTAAAGGCAATAGTGTGATGGACTGTCCTGCAAACTCATCCCAGACGATACGACCATCATCATGTACATTCAACACTTTGGCTGTATGCCCGCAAATGGCGATTCCAATGATGCACATGAGTATGATGACAATAAGAGACCCATTGAATCCGAGTAATAACCACAGTGGAATAAACAACAGCGCAAAAGCGGAGCCGAATGTGCCAGGGGCTTTAGGCGCTAAACCCGAACCGAAGCCGACACCACAAAACACGATGCAGCGATCTCGCCATGACATGCGATGGAATTGAATAGAGGGCTTAGGCAAAATGTTGATATCCATTTAAATTCAGATTTTGAATCATGCCGTGATAGTACATTTCTAAACCTGGTAAAGCGTGTATTTCGCCGATGATTGTAAAGCGATCCGATGCTTGTTTTAAGCAGAGTTCTGCATAGTTTTGTGGAGAAATAGTGAAACATAGTTCATAGTCATCGCCACCTGCAAGGGCATATTGCCATTGTTGTTCCTGTGGTAATGCTGTTAGCACAGCATCGATGGGAAGTTTTTCTAAATGAAGAACCGCACCAACATCCGAGGCCTGCAGAATATGTCCTAAATCTTGCGCCAAACCATCTGAAATATCAATCATACTTGAGGCTAAACCGCGCAGATGTTGCCCTAACTCACAACGTGGCGTTGGATAATCCAGACGTTTTTGGAGGGGATGTCCGAGATGGTGTAATGCAAATGCCGCATCACCCACTTGACCACTCACTACAATATAATCACCGACTTGTGCGCCAGCACGGGAGATGGCTTTTCCTTGTGGAACCCAACCCAATGCGGTCACACTGATTGTCAGGTGGGGGCCCTGCGTGGTATCACCACCAATGAGCTGGACATGATAAGGCGCACAGCAGTCAAACAACCCCTGACTAAACCCTTTCAGCCAAGTTTCATTGATCTCAGGTAGGGTAATGGCCAGCAAAATACTGTGCGGCGTTGCGCCCATTGCAGCTAAATCGGACAGATTAACCGCGACACTTTTCCAGCCGATGGCATGCGCAGAGGTCTCGAGTGGGAAATGGCGACCTGCAACCAGCGTGTCCGCACAGATCACCAATTGTTGCTGTGCGGGTGGGGAAATGAGCGCCGAATCATCGCCGATTCCAAGAATGACATCATCTGAATGCCATGCAGATTTGAAATAGCGATCTATAATTGAAAATTCGGCCATCATCTTGCCTTATTGCGCTTGCTCTTTTTCAGCTTGGCGTAATGTTTGGGCTAAGCGATCAAGTACACCATTGATGTATTTGTGACTATCTGCACCACCAAAATGTTTAGCGAGTTCAATCGCTTCATCTAAGACCACACGATATGGAATTTCAGCATGATCACGTAGTTCATAGGCGCCTAAACGTAAAGTCGCAAGTTCTACACCATCGAGTGCAGAAATTTCACGGTCAAGCACAGGAATCAGTAATTCATCAAGTGCTTCGTGTTCAGCAATGACACGGGTGAGAAGTTCGTGGTAATAGCCAAGATCAACCTTGTGCATGGCATTGTCAGCACGGGTACGTGCTTCAATTTCATGCACTGGATTGTGGCTCATTTGCCATTCGTAAATACCTTGTACAGCAAAACGACGTGCTTTGCGTTTTGCTGCGTAAATTGCTTGTAAAGTTTGTGACATGAATTAAATCGCCTTCAACAAATTCACCATTTCGATTGCAGTCAATGCAGCTTCACTGCCTTTATTGCCTGCTTTGGTGCCTGAACGTTCGATGGCTTGCTCAATGCTGTCCGTAGTCAACACGCCGTTAATGACCGGTAGGCTCGACTCTAAACCAACAACGCCTAAGCCTTTGGCACATTCGCCTGCAACAAAGTCGAAATGTGGCGTACTGCCACGAATCACTGCGCCCAATGCAATGATGGCATCAAACTGAGATGATGTCGCTAATTTTTTAGCAACGACTGGAAGCTCCCATGCCCCTGGTGCGTGGATGACCGTGATATTTTCTTCTGTAACGCCGTGACGTTTCAGAGTATCAATAGCACCTTCCAGTAGATGTTCAACCACAAAACTATTAAAGCGTGCGACAAGAATCGCATAGCGGCCTTCGCTTGCGAGATGTAATAAACCTTCAATACGGCGAATAGCCATAGCAACCTCGATTATTTCCCAAATGTTTGTTCGGCAGAAAGATATTCCACCACTTCTAAATTAAAGCCAGATAGTGCATTGAAACGCAAAGGTGAACTTAAAAGTTTCATCTTTTCAACCCCTAAGTCTCGTAAAATTTGTGCGCCAACACCAATGGTCTGATATTGTTGTGACAGTGCTGCATTGGATTTCCCTGTTTTAGGTACACCTAAAGCATCCAGCGCTGGGCCTAAATCGGGTAAATGCTTTTGACCAATCCAGACCAATACACCACGTTCACTATTGGCAATGGTTTCTAAAGCATGGTCAACATTCCAGGCTGTTTCACCTGTCTTGGATTTAAGTTTTAGCAAATCACGTAATGGATTAAATCCATGTACACGAACTGTGGTGACACCGTCTTTCGGTTCACCTTTGACAATGGCCAAATGTAGTTCAGGATTACCGTGTTCCTGATAACGATAGAGTTGAAACTCTCCATATTCGGTATCAATCGTTTGTTGGCTTAAACGTTCAACGGTTTGTTCATTGGTCATGCGATAATGAATCATATCGGCAATTGTACCAATTTTTAAACCATATTTTTCAGCAAAAACTTCTAAATCTGGACGACGCGCCATCGTGCCATCTTCATTGATGATTTCACAGATGACAGCAGCGGGTTCTAAACCTGCTAAACGCGCTAAATCAGAACCTGCTTCGGTATGTCCTGCACGGTGCAAAACACCCCCTGGTTGTGCCATTAAGGGGAAGATATGACCGGGTTGAACGATGTCGGTTGGTTTCGCCGCCGCCGCAACTGCAGTACGGATAGTATGTGCACGTTCCGCAGCAGAAATACCCGTGGTAATGCCTTCAGCAGCTTCAATCGATAAGGTAAAGTTTGTACTATGTTGCGCACCGTTATGATCAACCATCAGCGGTAAGTTTAACTGTTTGCAACGGTCTTTACTTAATGTCAGACAGACGAGACCGCGCGCATGGGTAATCATGAAGTTAATGTCTTCAGCACGGACATGTGCTGCCGCCATGATTAAGTCACCTTCATTTTCACGATCTTCGTCATCCATTAAGATCACCATTTTACCAGCACGAATGTCTTCGACCAGTTCTTCAACAGTATTGAGCGCCATCCATTTTTACCTTGTTTTCAATATTTAGCCCAAATATGGGAATTATCAGCGACTTATATTAGCAATTTTTCAGCAACTTTGCCTATATTTATCCATGCGACAGAGCGTATCGTTATCGATCAGGCTTCACTAATTTGTTTTTTACCTTTTAGAATCTCTGTTCGTAGCTTTTGCGCTAATGCTGCACATTCAGTATTCATACCATTAATGATAAAAGCATGACGTGTCAGCACATTACTTGGATTAGGTAAAGCAACCAGCTGATAACATTCATTAATATCTTTTAATAAACGATGGTTTAAATACAGTGCACTTTCTTTGGCACTGAGCTGTTGTGTTAAACGTATTGCGGCCTGAGACGCATTTAATTGCATCTCTTCAACCATGGTGGCAACTGCACAACGTGTTTGTAAAACAAACCGTTTTTCTTCACGGTAGCGTTTATAAAGAACATCGGATAGCAATTGGAATACGGTTGCGATCATGAATAAGCATTGCGTTGCATTCGGTTGCTGCGTATCTAAACTGAGTACGGTACCTTCAGCATCAAAAGATTGTTCGATTTGAATACTATCTTCAGCAAGTTGATAATGCGCCGTACATAACTCAATACTTTTGTTGAGAAATAATTGACACAGTTTGAAATAAGGCAATGAAACGGACTGATTCACACTATTGAGTAACTGTTTAGGGTCATAAAACTGAATATTTAACGCGATACGATGTTCATTCAGTTCCGAAGTCGTCGGACGTAACAATGGATTGACCACAGGAATCGCTGTTTTATTCTGTTTTTTTGCTTCGGCTATCGCAAGTGCACTCTGATGTTTTTCATGCTCTAGCGCTTGAGTCAGTTCCTGAATTTCATGTTTTAAACGCATTTCATTATTGATGCGGGCAAGGTATTCGCTACGACTTGGACGAGCAATTGCACGGTAAGCCAACCACAAGACTAGATGCAAGAACAAGGATGCAAAAATAGCCAGCCACTCATTGCGTAAGATTTCACCAATACTCGGTTGAATTAAAGTGACTTCAACACTGCCTACTTTTTTTTCATTTTGTAAGGCATCACGTGTAAAAACTTCGCCTGAACGTGTTTTGTATAAACCATCCGTTGCCAAGACTTGATTATTGGCATCTAATATACGAATTGAAGCAATACTTGGATTGGTTTTATAACGATCAACCATCAGCGCCAAAGACACGCGATTAGGCGGATCCAGTTCATGCAAACTATCGGTAACCAATTGTGTGGTCATCAATTGACCTTGATTGGCACGATTTTCTTTAAGTTGATGTGTTGTTGCAATGACCAGTAAAACGGTTTGCAAAGCAAAACTTACAATCAGCAGGCTGGCAAAAAGCCCTTGTCTAGGTGCATTCAAGGTAAACTTCCAAGGCAATTCGATTCAATTTCGATTATGATTCCAACAATAGTTGTAGCTCAGACCAGAGTCAATCCATGCAAGAAATCACTCTTATTTCATTTTTAGGATCAGATCAACCGAATTTATTGAATCGATTGATGCAGATCTTATTCACTCATTCATTGCAGATTTTAGATATTCAACAGACTTTAATCTACGATCAAATTTCATTGACTATCGTGGTTGCTGCCACGAGCGACCATGCCACCACATCGGCAAAGAATGAGATTGCAATTTTAGCACAGGATATTGATTTAACTGTGCGATTTAAACCAATCTGCAACGCAGAATATCAACAAAGCCGAACACGTGTTCCCTCAGAACGCTATGTTGCTACCCTGATCGGTGCAGAATTAACAATTCAACAGATCGCAAAAGTTGTAGAAAATCTTTCAAAACAAGGGTTTATTTTTGAAGATATTCAAACTTTAACGACGCAACTGCATGCACAACATCCTGCAGATCAACAACCTAACCGTGCCAGTATTGAATTGAAAATGACGGCAAGTCAATTGGTCGATGCACAGCATCTAAAAGCGACATGCTTAACGCTGGCAGATCAACTAGAAATAGATGTGATTATTCAAAAAGATCATCCCTTCAGAACCAATCGTCGTTTAATCTGTTTTGATATGGATTCAACCTTAATTGGTCAGGAAGTCATCGATGAGTTGGCGAAGGAAGCGGGTATTGGTGACCAAGTTGCCGAAATAACAGAACGTTCAATGCGTGGTGAACTGGATTTTCAGCAAAGTTTTAAAGAACGGGTTGCCTTGCTTAAAGGTTTGGATACTGTTGTTTTATCACAAATTGCAGACCGTTTGACCATCAATGAAGGCGCTTATCGGTTAATTTCAACCTTAAAACGACTCGGCTATCACACTGCGATCCTTTCGGGTGGTTTTCAATATTTTGCTGAGTATTTGCAAAAGAAACTTGGCATTGATGAAGTTCATGCCAATATTTTGGATATTCGAGATGGTCAAGTGACAGGTGAAGTGCAGGGGACCATTGTAGATGGTGCACGTAAAGCCGAAATATTGCGACAACTGGCTGAAAAGCTCAATATTTCTCTCGATCAGGCGATTGCCGTTGGTGATGGCGCCAATGATTTACCAATGCTTGCTATTGCTGGGTTAGGCGTAGCGTATAAAGCGAAGCCATTGGTACGTGAAACGGCACAACATGCATTATCACATATTGGGTTAGACGGGGTGCTTTATATTTTAGGTTTACATGATCAAGGTATTGAGCAAGTATCAGGCTAACGCTGCCTATCGCTCAACCCTAAAAGGCAATGTAAAAATACATTGCCTTTGTCATATTATTTTAATAAAAATTAAATATTTAATTTTTGAAAAATTTGGAAACCTTCTTTTGAATTTTGCTAAAAAAAGTTAAAAAACGGAATCTATAAGGATGTCATCAATTGTAATGACACGCGAACAATGCATTTTCCATGATCACGCTCAAATCTGATGTTAAAAATAATGTAATTACAATAGAATGTAGCGACAGAATATGTCGTACTACCATAAACCACCCCTTTTTTTTTAAAAAAAACTTTGCATAATGCAATCATGATCTAGCAAATCGCACGATCAAACTTGAGTTTTTAAACTGAACATCCTGACTTAAAAATAAATGCAAGGATGTTTGCTTGGCTACTTCATTCATATTCACGATCAGTGATAGACGGAGGTTTTATGCTAACAGCGAATTTTGCCAGTATTGTGGGACTGGGTCTCATAGCCGTTGCGCTCATAGCTGTTTTCTTTTCACCATACCGTCATTGGCTCGGTTTTATGTTCGCGGGCATGGTCTTTTGGGGACTTATTGAGATTGTCCGTTTTAGCGTTCAGCATATTTTCCTCTGGCCAATGACTTATAGTTATTTAACAGCACTCAGTTGTGCCATGTTGGCAATTACTGTGATTTTATTACGAGCTGACAAGTTGGCGCAAAAGGCGTTGGCGAATCGACAGTTGATAGAGCATACCCCCGTGTATGATGATGAACAATGATAGGATAATAATAACGATTGACGCTTACTCAACTCGGGTGTATCGAAAGATACACCTTTTTTTTCTTTAAAATAGTCATACAAACCTGACGCTTTGTTTTAATCAGATATGATAGGATGGCACTGAATCAACACAAAATGATAATAGGCTGAATGTTATGAATCTTTCTGCTATTCCTGTTGTACAATTGCCAGTGGTCAATGTGAGTACTGATCCTTTGGATTTGTTAGTCGTGGGAATTGTATTGCGCATGAAACAGCTTGCGAAAACCAATCCTAAATTTATCGAATTAGCCCATGATCGCCAAATTCGAATCCAGATTTCGACAGATGCAGGTTTTGCCCGTCAAATTATTGTGAATCAAGGACAAGTTGAGACTGTTGCAGGTCAGCCGCAGCCAGCCGATTTTACTTTGCAATTTAAGGACAGTGATCAAGGGGTTAAAACTTTGATTAAAGGCGATCCATCCGCATTTATGACAGGGATGCAGGAAGGGTCAATTAAAATGGAAGGTGATTTTAGCCTTTTGGTTTGGTTTAATAAAGTTGCTCGTTTATTACCGCCTAAATTACCGCAGCCTGTTCAGCAAAAAGTACAGCAAGCACGTGAGTTAATCCGAGCCAAGTTTGGAAAATAAACGATTTTTAAAAGATAAAAAACGTCTTCAGATAAACTAAATTCAACGCTTGGACAGTTTCGTTCAGTACAGGATTGAGCACCGAATGGAAACGGGCTCAATCCTTTTCGCTTTATGGCGATCATTTATTGATTAAAATTATATTGATATTAGATGATATTGAAGCGTGTTTAGCCCGGATTATCGATGCTGGTGGTATAGCGATTGATACGTTACATAATAATTCTAAGCATGAAGACACTTTAAATAATGCAAGCATCTATACCTTAACGCCGTGGGGGATGCTGATTGAGCTTCAAACTATACCGAATGGCTACTATTATGAGGAAAATAGTGAGGCTGAAGCTTGGTGCCCAGATCAAGCGAATATATAAATATGATTAGGATAAAAAAAGAGAACTTAACGTTCTCTTTTTTGATGAATGAAAATAATGGCTGGATTACACGGTTTTCCACTGTTGTTCTACTTCTGCTGAATTTTTATTCAGATAGACAGTGCCGTTTTCTACCTTCTCTACCCAACTTGTAGGGATTGTGTGATGTTCATTGTTTGGATCATCACTACGTGTAAGTTTAATGGAATCACTTCCTTCCAAGTGGTCTACCTTGCCAACCACTTTGCCGCAAGATGCTTGTACTAAATCATGTTCATTAATATTTGACATTTTTTAATCTCGACTTTTTTATGGTGTGTTGAAATTTAAATGTAACATGCTATCAAAAAAATAATGTAATAAATTTTGATCATTATGTTATTGGTTATATTTTTCTTATTATTTTTATTTGTTTGATTGCTCTTTTTTTTAAATAGAGGTGTATGGAGAGTAAAGTGAGTAACGATATAAAAAACATAAATATGACATCTTCGGTTAAACTAAAGAAAAGTAAAGAAAGATAAAAAAACAGGCACAAGATGATCGCTATTTTTATTTTTTTGAAATTTATAAAAATTAAAAAACTGTATATAATTGATGATATTACAAGATTTAATGCTTTATTAAATCCTAACTCATTAAAAATAACAAGTAATAAGCACATCATAAAACTTAAAGCTAAAAAAATAAAAAACTTTGTAATAATGTACATTGTATTACCTTTTATAATTAAGAAAATAAAATAATCACATTATTATTGATCGATCTTGAATGATTAAATGGTTTTATGTGGTTATGTGAAATATTTAATTTATTAATTGTTGATATGACTCATTATTATAATGAATTAAATGTTTTATTATATAAGCAAATGCTTAAATAATTGTGAGAAATATCGCACATAAGTTTGTTTTTTGTTCAATTATTTTTCATTTTTTTTGAATAAAATGACATAGATAACAAATGTTTATCAAGATTGATGTAATGAAAGCTACATTGCGATTGCAATGCGTCATCTATTGATCGGCTGACCAGTGTGTTGCAGCTTCTATGGGTATAAGCACGACCTGAGCCGATATTTTGTCGCGCTAGCCAGTACAAAATATCGGCTTGTTCATAGGTTTATGTTTAATCTATTTCTAAATTAAAGGTGACAGGCCCATCATTCACCAAATGTACTTTCATATCTGCACCAAAAATACCAGTGGCTACGTTAGGGTATTGTTGTTTGGTATAGTCGACCAAGCTGTCATACAGTGCTTTTGCGTCGTTGGGTGACATGGCTGGACCAAAGTCGGGACGCAAACCTTTTTGTGTCTGGGCCATCAAGGTAAATTGCGACACCAATAAAATACCGCCTTGTGCCTGATGGATATTCCATCCCATTTTTCCGTTTTCATCATCAAAAATTCGGTATTTAAGCAATTTATCGATGAGCTTTTTGCCAATGGCGATATCGTCTTCTTTGCCAATACCCAGAAAAACCAATAAACCTGTTTGAATTTCGCCTGTGATTTCACCATCCACGACCACTTTGGCTTCCAAAACCCGTTGAACTAAAGCACGCATAATCAAAAAGAGCATTAAAAGAAAGCACTATAAAACAGGAAACTTGGAATTGAAAATGCAATATCTCTTTTAAAGTATGTGGAAAAGGCCAAGATAGCGCAAAAAATTATGCTTTTTTTGAGCATATTTCAGTAAACACACCGCGATGTCGCCAAAAAATATGCTTTAATGCCTTGAGGTAAAAAAGATCAACATGAATATGGAACCAATAATACGATCATTGCTTGATACAGACTTGTATAAATTCACGATGTTACAAGTGGTATTACATAAATTTCCACAGACGCACAGTGTTTATCATTTTCGGTGTCGTAATTTACAAGATACCGTTTATCCACTCACTGATATTTTGGATGAATTGAATCAGCAACTCGATGCGCTGTGCGAGTTACGTTTTAAGGATGATGAACTCTTATATTTACGTAATTTACGTTTTATAAAAAGTGATTTCGTTGACTATCTTGAATTATTTCAATTAAAACGCCGTTTTATTTGCGCCAGTATCGACAGTGAAGGGCGTTTGGATATTCGTATCGAAGGGCCAATGGTTCAGGCATTAATGTTTGAAATCTTTGTGCTTTCGCTTGTAAATGAGTTGTATTTTAAACGCATCTATTCCGACGAGGTCATTGCGGAAGGTGAACGTCGTCTACAAGAAAAATTAGCTTTATTGCGCTGTTTTGAACAAGCACAACAACCGAATGAAAATCCATTCCTTGTGTCTGACTTTGGTACACGCCGTCGTTATAGCTTGAAATGGCATCGTCATGTGGTGGAAGAGTTTCATAAAGCTGTTCCGAATATTTTTCGGGGCACCAGCAATGTGATGTTGGCCAAAGAACTTGGCATTACGCCTATTGGCACCATGGCACATGAATTTTTACAAGCCTTTCAAGCATTGGATGTCCGCTTGCGCAACTTCCAAAAAGCGGCATTGGAGGCATGGGTGCAAGAGTACCGTGGTGATTTAGGGATTGCCTTAACCGATGTCGTTGGCATGGATGCTTTCTTGGCAGATTTTGATTTATATTTTGCCAAACTTTTTGATGGTTTACGGCATGACAGTGGCGATCCTTATACATGGGGCGATAAGGCTTTTGGTCATTATCAAAAATTGAAAATTGACAGTAAAACCAAAATGCTGACTTTTAGTGATGGTTTGGATTTGAAGCGGGCATGGGATTTATATCAGTATTTCAAAGATCGTTTTAAAGTTAGTTTTGGGATTGGTACAAATTTGACCAATGACATGGGGATTACGCCATTAAATATTGTGCTGAAACTGGTGGAGTGTAATGGACAATCTGTTGCAAAAATTTCGGATAGTCCAGGCAAAACCATGACGGATAATAATACATTCTTGGCATATCTGCGTCAGGTTTTTAATATTGAGGACCCTGAAATTGATCCATAATTTTTGTACAGTTCAGTACAGGTGCTATGTCAGTTTTTCTGAAAAATGATGCAAAAATTCAGATTAGCGAATGCGTTGGCTATGCTAAGATCAGACTAAGCTGAATTAACAATTGAATATGACCCACTATGGCTAGTTCTGAATTCGACTTCGGTTTATTGATCGAAGCAGAAGATCTTGTTCCACATTTAGGCAATCCGAAACTTCGTATTGTTGATTTAAGTCGTTTGTCTGTCTATGAGCAATTGCATATTCCACATGCGATTCATGTTAAACCGCAACAATTGGTCAGACAGCAAGAGAAATCTGCTGGTTTGTTGCCAGAAGATGCACAATTGCAGCAGTTTATTGAATATTTGCAGCTTAGCCCAGACCATCATGTCGTGGCTTATGACGATGAAGGTGGTGGCTGGGCAGGTCGCTTGATCTGGAATTTGCACTGCATTGGATTTTACAACACCAGTTTGCTCAATGGCGGGATTCATGCATGGTTAGCGGCTGGATTTCCAACCACTGCTGATGTTGAAAATATTTCAAAAATCAATACATTATTGCAGGTTGACCAACAGCAAGCGCAGAATGTTCGAATCGAATATCAAGCCTTACTCCAACAAGTGCAAGATGGGCAAATTCAGCTTTGGGATTGTCGTACCACCGATGAATATACAGGGCTAAGATTGGCAGCACGCCGAGGGGGACATATTCCTGGTGCCATTCATTATGAATGGAGTACTGCCTTAAATCGTCAAAATCATTTAAAATTACACACTTTCGAGCGCATCCAGCAGCGGTTACAACATTTGGGTTTCGATTTTCAACAGCCAGTCGTGGTGTATTGCCAATCACATCATCGTTCAGGTTTACCTTATATTTTAGGTCGATTACTTAATTGGGACATCAAGGCTTATGATGGTGCGTGGAGTGAATGGGGAAATCGCCCCGATAGTCCGATTGTCACGGGAGAGAATCCATTTTGAGTCTTACATCTCAATTAAAGAAACAGCTCTTTTTAAAAGCGCAGCGTCTGGTACCACAACACCAATTAAGCCGTGTGGTGGGCAAAGTTGCTGAAAGCGAAAACCCATTATTAAAAAATATTGCAATTCAGGCGTTTAAGGCAAAATATGGAATAGATCTTTCCATTGCGGAACAAGAGAATGCATTACGTTATAAATCATTTAACGAATTTTTTACCCGAGGTTTAAAAGCGGGTATTCGCCAAGTGGATTCGAATCCAGATAGCATTGTGAGTCCTGCCGATGGTGCAATTTCACAGATTGGTCAGATTGTAGATGGTGAGGTTTTTCAAGCCAAAGGACAAAGTTTCTCTGTCGATCAGTTGGTTGCAGATCCACAATTGGCTGCGCCGTTTAAACAAGGTCAATTTGCAACAGTATACTTATCGCCAAAAGACTATCATCGTGTTCACATGCCATTCTCAGGCACATTGACAGAAACGCTCTATGTCCCTGGTGAGTTATTTTCGGTGAATCAAGTTACAGCTGAAAATGTACCGAGCTTATTTGCACGGAATGAACGTATGGTGTGCTTATTCGATACCGAAATTGGCAGAATGGCAGTGGTTCTGGTCGGTGCGATGATTGTCGCAGGTATTGAAACTGTGGCGACAGGTAAAGTGAAACCAAGTGGTCGACTGGAATTACAGCATCATCAACTAAAATTAGAAAAGGGCGATGAATTGGGTCGTTTTTACTTAGGTTCGACCGCGATTGTGTTGTTTGAATCTGAAAAAATGGTATGGGATGAAGCATTGAAAGCCGAATCTGTCGTGACAATGGGGCAGGTCTTCGGTCAAATTATATAAGTATCTACTCAGCCCATTTTAAAATCCCAACAGATCATTGTTGGGATTTTTTTTACCTATTGGTCACGTGACTGAAAGGAGATCGAAAATATT